>NZ_JFYT01000031.1:0-110732 GCF_000632165.1 Delftia sp. RIT313
CCGCGCTCACTCACTCCCCCCATCACCCCCTCAATCGCCTCCTCCTGCGCCTGGATAAACGCAAGCAATTGCCCAGGAGTCACCGGCTCCAAGGCATGCCCCGGGTAGGCGCCAATGATCAAACTGGAAATCAGCCCCAACTGATCCTGCACGCGCCGCAGGCTGTTGTACTCGGGCTCGGAAAGTTGAAAGTACAGCATGGCAACTCCTCAATGAGCACGCTTGGCGGCTGACGCAAAGGAATGCCCAAGTGCTCGAAGCACGGGACCACGCAAAGGATTGGGAGAGGGTTCGGGCATTGATACGCCCGCAAGGAAAGCAGCCATAAGGCCTCCTGTGAGTACGTCCAACTGCTTTCGGGAGTGTGGCGGGACCGCCTGTGAAGGTGTGTTCAGCACCTGGGCGAGATGATACAGCGCTCAGGCGCAGCTCCCGCATCCTTGTGTTGCCCGCCCGCCGCCGCTCAGCCCGGCAAGGCTCCGCGCTCAAAGCCCCCAGCGCCCTCGGAGCACAAGGAAGGCCCCCACGCAAACACATAGCCAGACGCCCACCACCAGAGCGACTCCGGCACGGCTTCGGGGCTTGCCGCCTTGGGCCTGCATCCAGGCCTCGGCCTGCTGGCGGCTGTCGGCCAGCACGGCTGGGGGAAGCAGCCGCACGGTGAGCCAGATCAGCGCGGGCAGCAGCAGGACGTCATCCACATAGCCCAGCACGGGGATGAAGTCGGGGATCAGGTCGATGGGGCTCAGGGCGTAGGCGACTACGAAGGCGCCCAGGGCCTTAGGGCCTGTTCACACTAATCTGGGGATCGCGTTGCCCGGCTGCGGGGCCGTATGCAAGGCGCACGTGCGCAGCAAGGCCCGTGCCTTGCAAGCGCGTGCAACGCCGCAGACGGCCCCGCAGCCGGGCAACCCGAAGGGAAGCTGCCTGCCAGCCCGCCACTCAGCGTTGCGCTCCTTGCGCGTGTGGGCACACGCACGGTGTCGCGCGCCTTGATTGGCGGGCTGGCAGGCAGCTTCGCGACCCCGCATTAGTGTGAGCAGGCCCTACCGTACCAGGGCGTCTGGGGGCTCTTGCAGGCAAACCACAGGGTGACGCCATCGCGCTTGATGCGTCGTGCCCAGGCCTTCAATCTTTCACCGGCTGTCATGGATATACGAGGTTGTGAACGGGCTGGATCATGGCGGCTGGCCGTTGCGGTTGGGGCTGTGCTGCCGTACCCGCTCGGCATTCGATGATATGGACCACCAGCCCGCTGCGCGCGGTTTCCTTGTACCTGGTCTTCATGACGGCATCGCCACGAAGCCGTGCCTGTGGCCGCAAAGGCCCCCAGCACGGCGGTGTCGGCTGACCTGGGCCCACCAGGGCAAATGGCTGCACTGACTGGCAAAGCCTTGTCACCGCCCTCTTCCCCATTCCAAATCCATATCGACTGCTCTCAAGGCATGCATCTCGCATATGAATCTAGGAATAATCTGAAAATAATCAGTCACCAGCCTTTCTGCTTGACTTCCAGATACCCAAGAAATCAAATAGCCGGACTCCCACAACAGAATTCCCAGTCCATTGATTGACATTGGCCTTGGGAATGATTGCGACCGCGCAATTCCCACTCCCATACCTTGATCGGACCTGATTTCTCACAGGCCCGATGGGAGGCCTGCGTTTGTGATTTTTCTGGCATCTGGCAAACCTCCATTTACTTATTCATTCCATTAACCATTCGCTTGCAGGCCATGGCACCATCCACCGATCTCACCCGCCCGTATATCAGCTATGAAAAGGCCTTCAACAGGCAGATCACCCGCGCCATGAACAGCCAGCAGGTGGACGTGGTGGTACTCACGCCACAAGAGTTCATAGGCGTCCTGCAAGACAGGTCGCGCAATGACCCGCGCCTGGAGGCCAGCCTGCGCGCCATCCTGGCCCAAAGCGCCCTGGGCCGGTATTGGACGCAGACGGCCAGCCCCAATGTCGGCAAACCCTGGACCATCCCCGCCTCCATGCTGGCCAATGACGCGTACCTGTTCACCAGAACGCTGATTGCATTGCGCCTTGCCGGTGCGCGCACCTATGTCAAGGCGACGCCCAAAGGCACCTATATCATCATCACGGGCCGAGCCGGATTTCGCGGCAATCTGCTGCAGGGCACGCGCTTTCTCACCACCAATCCCCGCATGGTGCAGATGGGTCTGGGCATGCGCGGCCTTCAGGGCGTGGCCAGAGGGGGCTTCATCTTGAGCTTGGTCGTTGGCATCGGCGTGGAGACATTGGACTTCATCTTCAACGACGAGAAGACCATGCATGACTTGGTGGGAGGGATTGGAGTGGAGGCGGTCAAGGCTGGGTTGGCGACGATGGTGGGCATAGGCGCGGGAATTTTTGTCGCAAGCGTAACCGCTATTGCTGTTTTTTCTTTAGGTGCCATGGCCTTAATGGTACTTTCTACCGGGATAGCTTTAAATTAAATCGATAAAATTTGGGAAATAAAGAAAAATGTTATTGCTTCACTAAAAATTTTGACAAACAGCACGCCTTCTGGCATATACCGCGTTAATACTGACGCTCTCGCCACAGAACAGTTGAGTGGCAATCATGAAACAACAGAGATCAAAAAAATACCCCAGAACCATCCCAAAATTTTACTATCCCCTATCAATCGCAAAAATTGATGAGTCTTAAAATGGACAAAAGAAATTTAACCGAAATCAGAAAATCACTAATATGGAGTATTCCACTTTTTCTGCTGCTTCTGACAATGTCAATTTGGAGTATTTTATATACTCTATATGAAACCGTAGATGATTTAAATAAACTCGCCCCATCTGTAAGAATCACACCATTTGCTCCAATTGCTTTGTGTGTGCCAATAATTTCAATCACAGGAATTATCATTGCAATACAAAAATCAGTCCCTTGTTCAGAAGACGCTATAAAAATCCCAACGCGTATTTTTTTATCCGCCATAGCCGTTGGAGTTTTTATTATGTTTTTTTGTATTTTTGCAATTACGCCTTTTCAATACTATGCCATGCCAAAACTTGGCTATACCCGCTGCAACATTCTGGAAGATCATCCCACCATATATTTCACGGACTGGGTAAAGAATCCGGATTGGTGCGTGCGCGGCAAAAGCCGGGAATGGGTCAAGGAGCAAGCCCTTCTTGCCCAATGACCAGATGATTTTTCCCGGGTAGGTAAATAGGGTCAAATGGCCTACCGGCCCAGGAACAGGCGGGTGGCGCGCAGGCCCAGGGGCGTCCAGTGCAGGCCCGGTGACATGGCCTGTACCAGCAACTCATGCTGGGCCGCTGGCTCGAGCGTGGGGTAGCGCTGCTCGAAGAGCATCAGGTCGGTGTCCAGTTCCTGCGCGCTGCGGCCCGGGTCGGGTCGCGCGCCACGGGATGTGCGCAGGCGCTCGGCCACGCGAAAGCTCATGCGCCGCGCCGGTTTGCCGGGCTCGGCCACGGATTCGAAGGATGCGCCATCCGCACTGGCCGGCCCACGCAGCCAGTCATGAATGACTTGCAGCTCATAGGGAGAGAAAACACCAAACATCTCTGCCCGCTCGCCCTGCAGCAGCTGCCAGAAGCGGCTTTCCTCAGCAGGCCGGTTGCGTTGTATCCAGCGTGCCTGCTCCAGCGCGGCCAAGAAGGCAGGCATGTCCTGCGGACGGGACAGCCAGTCATTGACGCTGCGGCCGGCCACCTTGCAGAAGTCCGAGTGCGCGCCATGCCCGGAAGGCGATTTGCGCGCCAGGATGCGTACCACCTCAGCTTCGATGTCGAACGACCTGATCACGTCCAGCGTGCTGGTGCCCGTGTCTGCCAGCCGGGCGCCCGCGCGTACGCGGCGCCAGTACTCGCCGCCATCGTCAATGCGCGGCGCGTTCTCCCAGGCGGCAATGCAGGCGCGCCGGGCATGGCCGGTGTCGGCGTTGTCCACGGTCACATGCAGCGTGAAGTAGTAGGGATCTATCCCCAGCTCATTGAGTTCGTAGGCGGTGATGAGCAGGTGCAGCGGCAATTGCTCATAGCCCAGGTTGAATCCCACGATCTCGGGCAGGAACTGCTGCGCATTCCAGCCCAGCGCCAGCTGTACCAGCCCCTGCCGGTACAGGTCGTCGGGCAGGTCCTCCACGGGATCAAGGCCATACCTGGCCAGGAGTTCCCGGTAGAGCTTGACGTGGTTCTTGTCGGCCATGCCGTCGCCCAGTTCTTCCACATAGGTGGTGACCAGGTCCGACATGCGTGAGTTGCCCGCGTGCGCGCACAGGCCGTAGAGCCAGGAACCGTCCACCAGCTTGGTAGGGGCCACATTGCGCAGGAAGTACAGGGCATGTGCGCGGTTGCCGAAGTAGCGGCGTGCCGCACCCGCCTTGCGCTCTGCCAGGTAGGCCTGGTACTGGGCGTGCACTTTCTCGACATTGGCACGCATCCAGTCGGTCAGGTGCTCCGGGTTGTCCGGCAGGCCATCGGCATCGGCAGAGGTCTCGGCGATCACGCCGTGCAGGAAGTCCGCAGCAGCCTCGCGCTCCTGTTCGGTGGGCAGATGGTTGGCCAGGCGCTCGTAGAGCGGCACATGCAGGAAAGAAGGCTCAAGCGTGCCTGCGCCAGCGGCCAGCTCGGTACGTGGGGGGTCCAGCAGTTCTGTGTTCATGGTGGGGCATTGGTCCGTAATGCCTTCAGGATGCGGTGTGGCCCTCGGTACAGCCATCGGGCCAACGCCTTCCTGTGCGTCGTAATACGCCTACCCTTGGCGCAGGCGCCCGGGCCGGACCGCCGTCGCCCTGGCGCCCGCGCTCTTGGCAGGGGAACAGGATCCGGCCCGGCCTTCCCGGCGAGCATTGGCTGGTACTGGGCGCCGACCTGCTGGCCCTGCGCTGGGCCCGGTTATGGACAAGCGCGGCGTCTTGCTGATACTGAGATAAAGCCGGTCTTCCTGCGCAGCTCGGCCATCGCCTCACGCTGGCGTTCAGCGCGCATCTTGGTGCCCACGCGTACTCCCCCTCCCCACCACCTCAAACCCCACATCCTGCGCGGCCGCCGCCACGCCACCGGCCATGCGCGCAATCAGCGCCTCTGCGCCCAGGCGGCCGATGGCGGCGCCGTCCACGCGCACGGTGGACAGGGCGGGCCAGGCGTCCAGCGCCAGGGCCTGGTCGCCAAAGCCCAGCACGCCGAATTCCTCTGGCATGCGCAGGCCCAGTGCGTGGGCGTGGGAGAGCACGCCTTGCGCCAGCGCATCGGAGCTGCAGAAGACGGCATCGACCTCCGGTGCCTGGGCGCGCAGGGCGTTCAGGGCATCGCGGCCACGGCCGGATTGGGGGATGGCTTCCGAGAAGACGATTTGCGCGGGAACCGGGGCACCGGCTTCCGCGGCGGCGCGGGTGAAGCCCAGGGCACGGCGGGCGGCGCGGCTGTCGTCGGCGCGCAGGATGGCCGGGCGCCGGTAGCCGCAGGCGGCCAGGTGACGGAAGGCGGCGCGGCCTGCGTCTTCCTGCGAGAAGCCGACCACCATGTCCAGCGGATGGGGCTGGTAGTCCCAGAGTTCGACCACGGGCACGTCGGCATTGACCAGCAGGCGCCGCGTGCGGGCCGTGTGCTCGGTGCCGGTGAGCACGATGCCGTCCGGGCGGCGGCTGAGCATGGCGGCCAGCCAGGTTTCCTCATGCTCCGGGTCATAGCTGGAGATGCCCAGCGTGGTTTCATAGCGCTGCGCGGCCAGGGTGTGGATGAGCGCATCGAGCATGTCGGAAAACAGCGAGTGACCCACCGAGGGCACGATGGCCGCCACCAGCCGCGTCTGGCGCGAGGTCAGCCCGCCCGCCAGGGAGTTGGGCACGTAGCCCGATTGCTCCACGGCCTGCGCCACGCGCAGCCGCGTGGCCTCGGCCACCAGTTCAGGCCGGTGCAGCGCGCGCGAGGCGGTGATGGGCGACACGCCGGCAATGCGGGCCAGGTCCTTGAGCGTGGGCGCATTGGCGTTGCGCAGGGTGCGGAGGGTCATGCGAGGCCTTTGCCTGGAATGGCGATGGAGAGGCGGCTTGAGGATGATTGCGTGGTCATGTTAACGATGATGTCCATCAGCACGGTCTGATTGTTTCCCCTCGTAGGTCCGAATGGAGAGCGCTGCCTTTGCTTGAAATGATTGCGCAATCATTCAAGAGGAGACCACCATGCGCCCTTCGCTCTCCAACCGCCGCAGCGCCATGGCGCGCCTGCTGGCTCCGGCCTCGATGCTGGCCGCGGCACACGCCCAGGCACAGGCTGCCTGGCCCATCAGGCCGATCACGCTGGTGATTCCCTTCCCTCCCGGTGGCCAGACCGATGTGGTGGGCCGGCTGGTGGGAGAGCGCCTGTCGCAGCGCCTGGGCCAGCCCGTAGTGGTGGAGAACCGGCCCGGCGTGAATGGCTCGCTGGCCTCCGAGGCCGTAGCGCGGGCGCGGGCCGATGGCTACACGCTGGTGATTGGCGGGCCGGGCACGCATGCCATCAACCAGCTGGTCAATCCCAACGTGAAGTACGACGCGCGGCGGGATTTCACGCACATTGCCATGCTGGGGCGCGTGCCCATGCTGCTGCTGGCCTCGCCAAGGCTGAAGGTCGCTTCGGTGGCCGATGTGGTGGCCCTGGCCCAGGCCAGCCCCGGCACGGTGAATGTGGCGCTAACGGGCATTGGCTCGTCCAGCCATGTGACGACGGAGCTGCTGCGCCAGGCGGCCGGCGTGAGCTTCAACAACGTTCCCTACAAGGGCGATGTGCCCGCCATGACCGATGTGATGGGCGGCCAGGCCGACCTGCTGTTCGTGCCCGCCACCTCGGCCGTGGGCTTTGCGCAGGCGGGCAAGCTGCGTGCGCTGGCCGTGGCAGGCGACCGGCGCCTGGCGGCCCTGCCCGATGTGCCCACCATGGCCGAGGCCGGCCAGCCGCAGGTCGTCAACTATTCATGGACCAGCCTGGCGGGGCCGCCGGGCATGCCGGCCGATGTGGTGGAACGGCTCCACCAGGCCTGCCAGTCCCTCCTGGCCGAGCCCGAGGTGGTGGCCCGCCTGACCGCCATGAGCAACGAGCCCACGCCGGGCACGCCCGCCCAGGCCGCCAGCTTCATCGCCGCCGAGGTGGCGCGCTGGAGCGAGGTGGTGCGCAAGGGAAACATCCAGGTCCAGTGAACAGCTTCAGGAGAGCCCCCATGAGCATGCTGCCCGCCAATACGTTCAAGTGCGCGCTGCGCGAAGGCCGCCAGCAGATCGGCCTGTGGTCCACCATTCCCTCCCCCTTTGTCTGCGAGATGATCGGCGGCGCGGGCTACGACTGGGTGCTGCTCGATACCGAGCACACGCCCACCGACGTGCCGCTGATGCTGGGCCAGCTGCAGGCCGTGGCCGCCGCCCTGCCCGCACCGGGCGCCCTGCCCGTGCATGCCGTGGTGCGGCCCGCCTGCAACGATGCAGTGCTGATCAAGCGCTACCTGGACCTGGGCGCCCAGTCCCTGCTGCTGCCCTTTGTGCAAAACGCGCAGCAAGCGCGGGACGCCGTGCGCGCCATGCGCTATGCACCCCAGGGCGTGCGCGGCATGGGCGGTTCCACTCGCGCGGCCAACTTCGGGCGCACGGCCGACTATGTGGCACGTGCAGCCGACGAGCTGTGCCTGCTGGTGCAGGTGGAGACGGCCGAGGCGCTGGAGCAGATAGAGGCGATTGCGGCCGTCGATGGCGTGGACGGCATCTTCATCGGCCCCGCCGACCTGTCGGCCAGCCTGGGCTATCCGGGCCAGGCGCGCCACCCTGTGGTGAACCGGGCCATCGACCAGGCCATCGCCCGCATCCGCGCCTGCGGCAAGGCGCCGGGGATCCTGATGGTGGACGAGGCACGGGCGCGCGAATGCCTGGAGCTGGGCGCGCAGTTCGTGGCCGTGGCGCTGGACACGCTCTTGCTGCGCGACGGGCTGGATGCGGCGGCGGCGCGCTTCAGGAAAGGGCCGCTGGCCGCGAACCCGCCAGGGCCCGCATCCACCGCCGGCAGCTACTGAGGAGCCCCACAACCATGACACGTTCCCCCGAATCCCTGCGCAGCGCACGCTGGTTTGCTCCCGATGATTTCCGCTCCTTCGGCCACCGCTCGCGCGTTCTGCAGATGGGCTATGGCTACGAGGACTGGATGGGCAAGCCCGTGATCGCCATCGTCAACACCTGGAGCGATGCCAACCAATGCCATGCCCACTTCAGGCAGCGCGTGGAAGACGTCAAGCGCGGCGTGCTGCAGGCCGGAGGATTTCCGCTGGAGCTGCCGGCCATCTCGCTGTCGGAAAGCATGGTCAAGCCCACGACCATGGTCTATCGCAACTTCCTGGCCATGGAGACGGAGGAGCTGCTGCGCAGCCACCCGGTGGACGGCGCCGTGCTCATGGGCGGCTGCGACAAGACCACGCCGGGGCTGACCATGGGGGCGATCTCCATGGGCCTTCCCTTCATCTACCTGCCGGCCGGCCCCATGCTGCGCGGCAACTGGAAGGGGCAGGTGCTGGGCTCGGGCTCGGACGCCTTCAAGTTCTGGGACGAACGCCGCGCCGGCCGGCTGGATGAGCAGGCCTGGCGCGAGATGGAAGCCGGCATTGCCCGCAGCCACGGCACCTGCATGACCATGGGCACGGCGGCCACCATGATGGGCATTGCCGAGGCCGTGGGCCTGGCGCTGCCCGGCGCTTCGTCCATTCCGGCCGCCGACGCCAACCACATCCGCATGAGCGCCGAGTGCGGCCGCCGCATCGTGCAGATGGTGTGGGAAGACCTCACGCCCGCCCGCATGCTCACGCGTGCGCATTTCGAGAACGGCATTGCCTGCGCCATGGCCATGGGCTGCTCCACCAACGCCATCATTCACCTGATCGCCATGTCGCGGCGCGCGGGCCATCCGGTCAGCCTCGATGACTTCGACGCCTTCAGCCGCCGCGTGCCCGTGATCGCCAACATCCGGCCCAGCGGCGACCGCTATCTGATGGAGGACTTCTTCTATGCAGGCGGCCTGCGCGCCCTGCTGGAACGCATCCGCCCGCATCTGGACACCGGGGCCATGACGGTCAACGGCAAGACCCTGGGCGAGAACATTGCGGGCAGCCAGGTCCACCAGGACGACGTGATCCGCCCCCTGTCCAGCCCCATCTACGCAGAAGGGGCGCTGGCCGTGCTGCGCGGCAACCTGGCGCCGGACGGCGTGGTCATCAAGCCCAGCGCCTGCGCCCCGCACCTGCTGCGCCACACGGGCCGCGCCCTGGTGTTCGACGACTACCCCAGCCTCAAGCAGGCCGTGGACGATCCCCATCTCGATGTGAACGGCGAAGACATCCTGGTGCTGCGCAACGCCGGCCCCAAGGGCGCAGGCATGCCCGAATGGGGCATGCTGCCCATTCCCACCAGGCTGCTGAAGCAAGGCGTGAAGGACATGCTGCGCCTGTCCGACGCCCGCATGAGCGGCACCAGCTACGGCGGCTGCCTGCTGCACTGCTCGCCCGAGTCCGCCGTGGGCGGGCCGCTGGCCCTGGTGCGCACGGGCGACCGCATCACGGTGGACGTGCCCGCCCGCCGCATCCACCTGGAAGTCAGCGACTCAGAACTCGCCACCCGCCGCGCCGCGTGGACGCCCCCGCCCGCGCGCTATGAGCGCGGCTACGGCTGGCTGTTCGGCCGCCATATCCTGCAGGCCAATGAGGGATGCGATTTTGATTTTCTGGAGACGGGTTTTGGAAGCGCTGTGCCGGAGCCGGATATTTTTTGAGAGCGTGAATGGCACAGGGTCTGCCCGGGCGCAGGGCGGCCAGTGCAGCCCTGCCTGTCCAGGTCCCACGACATCAGCCGCCTCCAGGCTGACGGCCAAGTCCTACATCGCCACTCCTTTTTGTCATGAATAGTGGCTCTGTTTTCGACAAGTTACTGATTCAAGCAAGCCAATGGAAACGCCATATCCAATTGAATATTGATGAATACGAAAACCGCCGCATTCATCAAATATCGATAGGCATTTTCTAATAGCGACACACCGTTTCCCCCAGGTCCACGCGCACGCAAGCCCCCTGCCCTTCGCGGGCAGCCGTTCCCGTTTCCCCGTTGCCTTGCACCCGTGGACCTCAACCCAGAAGCAGAGGTGGCTGTGGACTTTCTCAGAAGCATCTTTCATCAGGCTCCGGAAATCGCGCTGTTTGCGGCCTTGGCGCTCGGTTACTGGGTGGGCAAGTTCAGGTTCGGGTCATTCCAGCTGGGGGGCGTGGCGGGGTCGCTGCTGGCGGCGGTGCTGATCAGCCAGGTGGGGGTGACCATTGATTCGGGCATCAAGGCGGTGCTGTTCGCGCTGTTCATCTATGCCGTGGGTTTCGAGAGCGGGCCGCAGTTCTTCCGCTCGCTGGGACGGCAATCGGTCAAGGAGATCCTGATGGCCCTGGTGGTGGCCGTGTCGGGGCTGGTCACGGTGGTGGTGATCGCCCGGGTGTTCCATCTGGACAAGGGGCTGGCAGCGGGGCTGGCCGCTGGCGGGCTGACGCAGTCGGCCATCATCGGCACGGCGGGATCGGCCATTGAAAAGCTGGGCCTGGCGCCCGACGAGGGGCAGCGCATGCAGGCCAATGTGGCCATCGGCTATGCGGTGACCTATATCTTCGGCTCCTTCGGCGCCATCATCATGTGCGTGAACGTGCTGCAGTGGCTGACGGGCCGCAAGATCCGCGAGGACGCGATCCAGGCCGAGCAGGAGCTGCTCAAGGGCGTGCGCGTGTACGGAACCGGCGAGTCACCGGCCGTGCCGGATCTGGTGGGGCGCATTTTCCGCGTGGGCCAGGCGGGCCGCACCGTGGCGGAGCTGGAGGCCAGCGCCACCGCCAACGGCGGCACGGTGACGGTGGAGCGCATACAGCGCAGGAACGCGATGGTGGGCGTGGACGGCAGCCTGGCGCTGGAGGCCGGCGACATCATCCTGCTGGTGGGCCGGCGCGCGGCCGTGGTGGCGCTGGGCGCCTCGGTGGGCGAGGAGCTGCAGGGCGCCGAGGGCATGGACGTGGTGATGGTGCGGCGCGACGTGGCCATCTCCAACAACCAGTACCTGAACCGCAGCGTGAAGGACATCCTGGACAGCCTGTCGCAGGAGTTCAAGCACGGTGTGTACGCAGTGGCGCTGATGCGCGCGGGCACGCCGGTGCCGATTGCGCCGACCACCATGGTCATGCCGGGCGATGTGGTGACGCTGTTCGGCACGCCGCAGGATGTGCAGAAGGCTGCGCAGTCGGTGGGCCCCATCATCGTGCCCAGCGACAAGACGGACTTTGTCTTCCACGGCCTGGGCATCACGGTAGGCCTGCTGATCGGGCTGCTGGTGCTGCGCCTGGGCTCCATTCCCATCACGCTGGGCAGCGGCGGCGGCGCCCTGCTGGCGGGCCTGCTGTTCGGCTGGTGGCGCAGCCGCAAGCACACCTTCGGCAACATGCCCACGGCCGCTTCCACGCTGCTGCGCGACCTGGGCCTGGCAGGCTTCGTGGCCATGGTGGGCCTGCAGTCGGGCCAGCAGGCCGTGACCACGGTGATGCAGCAGGGCCTGACGCTGTTCCTGCTGGGCGTGGTGGTGACCATCGTGCCGCTGCTGATCGCCATGCTGTTCGGCAAGTACGTGCTGCGCTATGACAACGTGGCCGTGTTCGCGGGCTCGCTGTCCGGGGCGCGCAGCGCCAATCCGGCGTTTGGCGAGATTCTGGACAAGGCCGGCAACTCGATTCCCACGGCACCGTTTGCGATCACCTATGCGCTGGCCAATGTGTTCCTCACGTTGCTGGGACCGCTGGTCATCGCCTTTGCCTGAACACCCCGGATCTATTCCCAAGGACCACCAAGGACCATCACAAGGAGCTGCGCAATGAGCAAGGATTATCGGAGTCTGGCGAATTTGAGCCCGTTCGAACTCAAGGACGAGCTGATCAAGGTGGCCTCGGGCAAGGCCAACCGCCTCATGCTCAATGCGGGGCGCGGCAATCCCAACTTCCTGGCGACCACGCCGCGTCGGGCGTTCTTCCGGCTGGGGCTGTTCGCGGCGGCGGAGTCGGAGCTGTCGTACTCCTACATGACGGTGGGCGTGGGCGGGCTGGCCAAGCTCGACGGCATCGAGGGGCGCTTCGAGCGCTTCATCGCCGAGCACCGCGATCAGGAGGGCGTGAAGTTCCTGGGCAAGTCGCTGAGCTATGTGCGCGACCAGCTGGGGCTGGACCCCGCCGCCTTCCTGCACGAGATGGTGGACGGCATCCTGGGCTGCAACTACCCCGTGCCGCCGCGCATGCTCACCGTGAGCGAGCAGGTCGTGCGCCAGTACATCGTCCGCGAGATGGCAGGCGGCGCCGTGCCGCCCGAGTCGGTGGACCTGTTCGCGGTCGAGGGCGGCACGGCAGCCATGGCCTATATCTTCGAGAGCCTGCGCATCAGCGGCCTGCTCAAGGCCGGCGACAAGGTGGCCATCGGCATGCCGGTGTTCACGCCGTATATCGAGATTCCCGAACTGGCCCAGTACGACCTCAAGGAAGTGCCTATACACGCGGACCCCGACAACGGCTGGCAGTACTCCGACGCCGAGCTGGACAAGCTCAAGGACCCGGACGTCAAGATCTTCTTCTGCGTGAACCCCAGCAACCCGCCGTCCGTGAAGATGGACCAGCGCAGCCTGGACCGCGTGCGCGCCATCGTGGCCGAGCAGCGGCCCGACCTGCTGATCCTCACCGACGATGTCTACGGCACCTTTGCCGATGAATTCCAGTCCCTTTTCTCGGTCTGCCCCCAGAACACGCTGCTGGTGTATTCGTTCTCCAAGTATTTCGGGGCCACGGGCTGGCGCCTGGGGGTGATCGCGGCGCACAAGGACAACGTGTTCGACCATGCGCTGGCGCAGTTGCCCGAGTCCGCCAAGAAGGCGCTGGACCACCGCTACCGCTCGCTGCTGCCCGATGTGCGCTCGCTCAAGTTCATCGACCGCCTGGTGGCCGACAGCCGCGTGGTGGCGTTGAACCACACGGCCGGTCTGTCCACGCCGCAGCAGGTGCAGATGGTGCTGTTCTCGCTGTTTGCGCTCATGGATGAAGCGGACGCCTACAAGCAGGCCCTCAAGCAACTGATCCGCCGCCGCGAGGCCACGCTGTACCGCGAGCTGGGCATGCCCCCGCTGGAAAATCCCAACTCGGTCAACTACTACACGCTGATCGATCTGCAGAACGTGACCTGCCGGCTCTATGGCGAGGCCTTCTCGCAATGGGCGGTGCAGCAGTCGTCCACGGGCGACATGCTGTTCCGCGTGGCGGATGAGACCGGCATCGTGCTGCTGCCGGGCCGTGGCTTCGGGTCCGACCGCCCTTCCGGTCGTGCCTCGCTGGCCAACCTCAACGAGTACGAGTACGCCGCCATAGGCCGCGCCCTGCGCCGGCTGGCCGACGAGCTGTACGAGCAGTACAAGGCGCTGGGCAAGGAGTAAGCCCTATGCCAGGGCCCGCACGGCTCATCGCAGCTGTCGGGCCTTGACCACCAGCAGCGCCCCGGCCATCAGGCCCACGCCGGCCAGTTGCACGGCGCCCAGCGCACGCCCGTAGACGGCCCAGTCCAGCACGATGGCCGTCAACGGATAGACGTACTGCAGCACGGCAATGCGGCCCAGCGTGAGGCGCGCCATGCCTGCAAAAAGGATGGCATAGGCCAGGCCGGTGTGCAGCACGCCCAGCCCTGCCAGCCACGCCCAGGACGACGGCGCCTGCGGCCAGCCATGAACCAGCGGCACCCACAGCAGCAGCACGGTGCCGACCGCGCATTGCCACCAGGCCAGCGCAAACGGCGTGACCACTTTCTCGGTCTTGGCCAGGATGGTCACGGCCGCATAGCACAGCGAGCCGGCCAGGCACATGAGCAGCCCGGACACATGGTCCGGTCCCCAGGCCGTCGCATCGCCACCCAGCAGCCCCGTGGTCAACACCAGTCCCAGCAACGCCGCCAGCATGGCCGCCACCTGCCGTGGCGCCATGGCCTCGCGCAGCACCAGGGTGCCGAACAGCATGATCCACACCGGCTGGATGTGGAACACGATGGTGGCCACGCCAATGGAGGTGCGCGGTATGGCGGCAAAGAACAGCGCCCAGTTCATCACCATGAGGACGCCGGTGGCCACCACCACTGGCCAACTCCTGCCGCGCACGCGCAACTCCCCCATGCGGCCCGTGGCCAGGCCCCAGGCCAGCAGCGCCAGGGCACCAAAGGCGCAGCGAAACAGCACGGTGACCAACGGGTGCTGGCGGGCCTCTTCCACAAATATGCCGACGGTGCCCAGCAGCACGCCGCCCGCGATCATCAGCCACTGGCCGCGTGTCTCCTGCGCTGTGGGAGCGGCTTGTGCGGGCGCGGGAGCGGGCGCGGTGGAGGCTACGGATGCGGCCTGTAAGGAATGGGTTCTGTCTTGCATGGCCGCGATCGTCTCGTGGCAGGAAATTCTCGTAAAGCAAATAGTTTGCAGGTTTAGTATTCGATATTCGAATCAATGGAGCGTGCCGTGAACCACCCCGACCTGCAGATCGACTGGCTGCGTGCCCTGGTGGCCGTGGTGGATGCGGGCTCGCTGTCGGCTGCCGCGCCGCTGCTGCACCGATCACAGGCCGCCGTGAGCATGCAGATCAAGAAGCTGGAGACCGCCCTGGGCCAGCCCGTGCTGCTGCGCGGCCCGCGCCATCTGCAACTGACGCCCGCCGGCGCGGAGCTGCTGGGCTATGCGCGGCGCATGCTGGAGCTGCAGGCCCAGGCGCAGGCGGCCCTGTTTGGCCCCGACCTGTCCGGGCGCGTGCGGCTGGGCGTGCCGGACGACTACGCATCCACCTATCTGACGCCCGTGCTGCGCAGCTTTGCAGGCCGCTACCAGGGCGTGGAGATCGAGCTGACCTGCGAGCAGTCCACCGCACTCATCCCGCAGGTGGTGCGCGGCACGCTGGACCTGGCCCTGGTCTCACGTGACAGGCCCCAGCGCGGGCGCCTGCTGTTCCACGAGCCCCTGGTCTGGGTGGGCGCGCCGCAGCACGAGGTGTGGAGGAAGAATCCCCTGCCGATTGCCGTCTACGAGGCCGCCAGCCTGGCGCGCACGGCCGCGCTGTCCAGCTTGGCGGCCCAGCGGCGCGCGCACCGCGTGGTCTATCACAGCTCCAGCCTTGCCGGCCAGCTGGCCGCCGTGGAAAGCGGCCTGGCCGTGGCGGTGTTCACGCGCTGCAGCGTGCCCCCGCACCTGCAGGTGCTGCAGAACCTGCCGGCCGGCTTCGAGCTGCCGCCGCTGGTGTCCATGCAAGTGTCGGCCCTGCGCAGCAAGGCCTCGCAGGGCTCGGCGGCCGTGGATGCCATGTACGAGCAGTTGATTGCGACGCTGGGCCAGGCACCTCAGGAACTGACCAAGGCCTGACGCCTGGCGAGGTTCGGCAAGCATTCTGCGCACGCATTTCGCTGTATTCTTGAAAACATAATGAAATCATCCACCGGCCATTTACCGCAACCTGATTGGGCGCACCTGCAGGCCCGCGCTGGAGAACCGACTTGACGCAAAAATACATCCCCCATCTGCTGGCCCTGGACCGCGAGCGTGACTGGGCGCGCGCAGCGCAGGCCTGCGGCATCTCCGACAACGCGCTGGCCCAGGCCATACGCTCGGCCGAGGCGGAGTTCGGCCACGCGCTGGTGCGTGCGGGCCGGCCCTTCCAGGGGTTCACGCTGGAGGGCGAACAGGTGCTGGCCTGGGCCCGGCAGTTCGCCCAGGCGGTGGATGCACTCAAGCACTGCTTTGCCGACACGCGCAAGCGGGCAGGCCTGGCGCCCCTGCTGGCGCGGCGCTCCGTCTCGCCCAGGCGGCTGGCCCTGCCGGGCCCGGACAGCGGGGACATGGACCTGATGATCGAGGCGGCGCTATGCGCTCCGGACCACGGTGCCTTGCACCCCTGGCGGGTTCTGGAGTTTCCCGCCCACCAGCGCGAGGCCTTGGCCAGCCTGTTCGAGCAGGAAAAACTGCGCCGCGACCCGCTGGCCCCGGCCGACGATATCCGCCGTGCGCGCGAGCATGCAACGCGCGCGCCGGCGCTGATCGCCTTCATCATCTCGCCCCGGCCGCGCTCGCGCGTGCCGGTACGTGAGCAATGGCTGGCCGCGGGTGCGGCACTGGGCAACTTCCTCAATGCCGCCCACCATTTGGGCTTTGGTGCCATCGTGCTCAGTGGCGAGCGCTGTTTTGACCCGGCCCTGCATTCAGCGCTGGGTTTGCGCGAGGGCGAGCACCTGGCCGGCTTCATCAGCCTGGGCACCATCACCAGCCAGCCATCCCCGCGCGCAACGGTGGCGCCCTCTTCCATGCGCACGGCATGGCAGGCGGAGCAGACAGCAGCGGTCACGGCACAGGCCCTTCTCCAGCCAGACGGCAACCACGACAGCCGCGGCAGCGATCTTTGAAGCCGCAGCCGGCGCGTGCTGGGTGGCGCACAGGTGGCACGCAGGTGGCGCACTGACTGCGCGGGGCGGTTAGAGTTGCGGGGCTGCTGCGCCCTCTTTTCCATCACGGAACAAGCATTCATGATCATCCGGCCCCGCCCCCACTGGCTGCGCATGCTCTTCGTGCTGCGCGGCTCGGTGCTGCCCGACATCCTGCCGCAGTTGATGGCTGCCACCCTGTTCGCCGTGCTGATCACGGCACTGCATGGCCAGCTGTTCGCCTGGAAGGTGCCGCTGAACTTCGTGCCGTTTTCGCTGATCGGGCTGACGCTGGCCATCTTCCTGGGCTTTCGCAACAGCACCAGCTATGCGCGCTATTGGGAGGCGCGCACGCTGTGGGGCACCCTGCTCAACGAGACGCGCTCCCTGGTGCGCCAGGCCCGGACCTTGACCGACGCACCGCAGCACGCCCCGGCCCTGGCCATGGTGCTGGCGGCCTTCGTGCATGCGCTGCGCCACCAGTTGCGCGGCACCGATGCCGCGGCCGACATGCGCCGCCTGCTGCCCGCCGCCGACTGCGAGCGCCTGGCCACGGCGCGCTTCAAGCCTGCCGTGCTGCTGCTCATGGCCGGCGAATGGCTGCAGGCGCGCCGCCAAGACGGCAGCCTGCAGCCGGTGCTGGTGCCCGCCATGGAGGCGCCGCTGTGCAAGCTGGGCGAGGCACTGGGCGGCTGCGAGCGCATTGCGGGCACGCCGATTCCCTTCACCTATGCGGTGATCATCCATCGCACTATCTACCTGTACTGCCTGCTGCTGCCATTCGGCCTGGTGGATTCCATCGGCTTCATGACGCCGGTGATCGTGGCCTTCATCGCCTACACCTTCTTCGCGCTGGAGGCCTTGGGCGCCGAGCTGGAGGAGCCCTTCGGCACGGCACCCAACGATCTGGCGCTGGACGCCATGTCGCAGAGGATCGAGGCCACGCTGCGCGAGCTGACCGGCGAGGTGCTGCCACCTGCGCCGCAGCACAAGGACGTGCTGTTCCTGACCTGACCCTGCCTGCCGGCCCGGACAGCGCCAGCGGCACAATCTGCCACCCGCATCACAGAAAAAGGACAAGCGCCATGACGGAGACAAGCAAGGTCAAGGGACCGGCCTCGTATTTCCCTTCCATCGAGAAGACCTACGGCCAGCCGATTGCGCACTGGATGGACCTGCTGCAACAGCAGGACACCCGCAAGCACATGGAACTGGTGGGCTGGCTCAAGGCCCAGCACCAGATGGGGCACGGCCATGCGAATGCGCTGGTGGCCGTGTTCCTGGCGCAGGCCTGACCTGCAGCCAGCAACCCTCAGCCGATGGCCGTGCCGAAAGCCTGGCGCACGGCGGCACCCGCTTCGTCAAACAGGCGGCGTGATGCCGGCGCCAGCCCCAGCATGTGCATGCAGGCGTGCACCATGCCGGGCAGGCGCACGGCCTGCACCGCCACACCGGCCTGCGCCAGCCGCTGCGCATAGGCTTCGGCCTCGTCGCGCAGCGGGTCGTATTCGCAGCTGATCACCGTGGCTTGAGGCAGGCCTGCCAGGTGTTCCGCGCGCAGCGGGGAGACAAGTTCTTGCCGCCCCGATGCCTCATCGCCCAGGTACGCGCCATAGCAGTACTCCATGGCCGCACGCGTGAGGTAGTGGCCCTGGCCGAACTGCTGGAACGACGGCGAATCCATGGCCGCGTCCAGTGCCGGGTACAGCAGCAGCTGGTGGGCGATGGCCGGTGCGCCCGCCGCCCCCCAGCCCTCTTGTTGCCGTGCCAGCAGGCAGGCAGCGGCCGCGAGGTTGCCGCCCGCGCTGTCTCCGGCCACGCCGATGCGCCTGCGGTCCAGCCCCAGCGCATCGGCCTGCTCAAAGGTCCAGGCAATGGCATCGCAGAAGTCATGCAGCGGCACGGGAAAGCGGTGCTCGGGCGCCAACCGGTAGTCCACCGAGACCACGACGGCGCCCGTTGCCATGGCCAGCGCGCGGCAGGGGTTGTCGTAGACCTCCAGCGAACCCAGGCACCAGCCGCCGCCGTGGGCGAAGACCAGGGCGGGCTGGGGCGTGGGTGTGTCCGAGGCCAGCGGCCGGTAGATGCGCACCCGCAGCGGCGCACCGTCGCGCGCGGGCAGCGTGAAGTCTTCGGTACGGGCCACGGCCTCGGCCGGGCCATGCAGGGCGCGCAGCCCGGCGTCGGTGGCCTCGCGCAGCGCTGCCAGCGTGGGCGGCGTGGGCGAGGCCACGGCCTGGGTTGCCTGCGCCAGCTCGGCGAGATAGCGCGCAATGTCAGCGTCCAGGCCCATGGTCACAGCGTCCTTTGCAGGAAGGGCAGCAGCTCGGCGATGAAGGGCTCGGCAGCCTCCTCCATGATGAAGTGGCCGCAGCCCGGCACGATCACGCCCGACAGGTCATCGGCATGGCCGCGCAGCGTGGCCAGCGGCGCATCGGCCGTGGCGTGCTCGGCGCCAATGGCCAGCACGGGCATGGCCAGCGGGCGCAGTGCACGCTCGCGGTTCTGGCGGATGGTTTCGGGAATGGCGCGGTAGTAGGCAAAGCCGCCGCGCAGGCCACCGGGCGCCGCATAGGCATCCACATAGACATCCACAGCCACGCGGTCGCGCCGCAGCGACCAGCGGTTGAACATGAATTCCAGGTAGGCACGCTCGCGCCCCGCGATCAGAGTCTCGGGCAGGTCGGCCAGCTGGTTGAACATGAAGTGCCACAGGAAGATGTTCTGTTCTGGCGGCGCAAAGATGCTGGGCTCGGGCGCCAGGCCAGGGATCACGGCCTCGGTCAGCGCCAGGGACTGCACGGCCTGCGGCTGGTCGCTGGCCAGCGCATAGGCCACCCACATGCCCACATCGTGGCCGGCGACCTGATAACGCTCATGGCCCAGCGCCAGCATGGTGCGGTGCAGGGTCAGCGCGATGGAGCCCGTGTCGTAGCCGGTGTCGGGCCGGTCCGAAAAGCCCGTGCCCGGCGGATCGACGGCAATGGCCTGGAAGCCCTGCGCCGCCAGTGCCTGCATGACATGGCGCCAGGCATACCAGGTCTGGGGCCAACCCGGGATCAGCAGCACGGGCGCGCCCTGCCCGGCCGTGATGCAGTGGATGCGGCGGCCGTCGATGCGCACGTAGTCGTGCGAGAACTCGCAGGCCTGGTCTTCCTGCTTGCGCAGGGCGTTCGATGTGAAAGCGTTCATTGTTTGCTTCTTTTTGAGGTTCTTTGGCTGCGGGCGTGCTCAGGCGATGCCGAGCATGGCGTTGATCTGGCGCTGGTCCACGGGGGCGCCGGCGAAGTCGTCAAAGATCTTGTCGGTCACGCGGATGATGTGGCGGTTGATGAAGTCCACGCCCTCGCGCGCCCCGTCTTCCTGGTCCTTGAGGCAGCACTCCCATTCCAGCGAGGCCCAGCCCTGGTAGTCGTACTGGGCGAACTTGGAGAAGATGGCCTTGAAGTCCACCTGCCCGTCGCCCAGCGAACGGAAGCGCCCTGCCCGCTCCAGCCACGAGGAATAGCCGCCGTAGATGCCCTGGCGCCCGCTGGGCAGGAACTCCGCATCCTTCACATGGAACATGCGGATGTGCTCGCGGTAGATGTCGATGTAGTCGAGGTAGTTGAGCTGCTGCAGCACGAAATGGCTGGGATCGAACAGGATCTTGCAGCGCGCGTGCTGGCCCACCAGCTCATGGAAGCGCTCGAAGCTGGTGCCGTCGTGCAGGTCTTCGCTGGGGTGGATTTCGTAGCACAGGTTCACGCCCTGCTCGTCGCACGCGTCGAGGATGGGGCGCCAGCGGCGCGCCAGCTCCTCGAAGGCGGTTTCGATCAGGCCGGCCGGGCGCTGCGGAAACGGGAACAGATAGGGCCAGGCGAACGAGCCCGAGAACGTGCCCATGTCGCTCAACCCCATGCGGCGCGATGCACTGGCCGACAGCTTGAGCTGCTCCAGCGCCCAGGCCGTGCGTGCGGCCGGGTTGCCGCGCAGCGCCTCGGGCGCAAAGCTGTCGCACATGGCGTCGTAGGCCGGGTGCACGGCCACGAGCTGGCCAAAGATGTGCGTGGTCAGCTCGCTGGCCACCAGGCCGTGCGAGGCCAGCATGCCGTTGACATCGTCGCAATAGGTCTGGCTGCTGGCGGCCGTGGCCACGTCGAACAGGCGCTGGTCCCAGGCGGGAATCTGCAGGCCCTTGAAGCCCACGCCGGCCGCCCAGCGTGCGATGTCTTCCAGGGAATTGAACGGTGCCTTGTTGTCGGCGAATTGCGCCAGATGAAGGCTTGGGCCCTTGATGGTCTGCATGTGATTTCCTTGCGTTGAGCTATTGTTTGTTGATCGACAAAGAATAGTATCACGCCAACACGTCTGCTTTTGCGAAGCCGATGCAAGACAGCATCACGGCGCCGCTAAGATGCCGCCCTGACTGTTGAGAAGGATGAGGAAGATGGCCGGAAGACCCAGGGAATTTGACCGAGACCAGGCGCTGGAGCGCGCCATGCTGGCGTTCTGGCGGCGCGGCTACGAGGGCACGTCCATGGCCGACCTGGTGCAGGCGCTGGGCATTGCGTCAGCGCGCATCTATGCGGCCTTCGGCAGCAAGCAGGACCTGTTCCGCGAGGCCGTGCAGCGCTACGAGGCCGGTGATGGCGGCTTTGCCGACCGCGCCATGGCCCAGGAGCCGCGCGTGCGCGGCGCCCTGGCCCGCGTGCTGCGCGATGCCGTGGCCACCTACACGGACGATGCCCATCCGCTGGGCTGCATGGTGGTCACCGCCGCCACCAACTGCGCCGAGGAAAACGAGGCAGTCGCCGCCTGGCTGGCCGAACACCGCCGCCAGCGCACGCAGTCCCTGATCGACCGCCTTCAGCGCGCGCTGGATGAAGGCGAGCTGCGCGCCGGCACCGACGTGCAGGCGCTGGGGGATTTCTATGCCACGCAACTGCACGGCATCTCCGTGCAGGCCCGCGATGGCGTGCCGCGCCAGCGGCTGCTGGCGGCGATGGAGACCGCCTTGCTGCTGCTGGATACGGCGCTGGAGCCGGCGCTGGAGCCCGCAGCCAAGGCGGGCTGAGCCGTCAGGCGCCGAGCTTTTGCAGTTTTTGCAGCTCGGCGCGCAACTGGATCACGCTGGGCGTGACGATGGGGATGAAGGCCGATTCACGCCAGCGGCGGGCAAAGCCATCGTCCGCATCCAGGCTGTAGGCGCGGCCGCCGGCCGTCTGCAGCTCCAGCTGCATGGCCTGCTGCACGCAGTCGTGCAGGGCCAGGCGCAGCGCGAAAAGCCGCTCGGGCGCCTCCACGAAATCGCCGGCCTCTACACCGGCCTTGAGTGCCGCCACCGCCTGCTCCAGATGGCTGCGGGTATCGTCCAGCGGCTGCTGCAGCACATGCCCGCCCTGCACCATGCGCGAGGCGGCCTGCGCACAGGCCGCGCGCGCCAGGCCGATGGACAGGCCGCATTGCATGCCCAGGAAGGCAGGCCGCACACGCGGCAGGAATCCGCCGGCGCGCTCGGCCAGCAGATCGTCTTCGGTGATGGCCACGTCCTTGAGTTGCAAGGCGGCGGTGTTGGTGCCGCGCAGGGCAATCAACTCCAGATCCGGCGAGCGCTCCAGGCCGGGACGATCGGACGGCAGGGCCACGATCATGGGCGGCGCGCCGTCGTCACGCGCCACGGCAATGGCGGCCAGAAAGCGGGGGCCTCGCAGGTTGGTGCACCAGGGCACGCTGCCGTTGAGCAGCCAGCCGCCGCCTTCCCGGGCCGTGGCGCGGATGTTGAGTGCCTCCAGCCCGCTGAGGAATTTCATGATGTTGGACAGCCCCGAGGCACCGGCCACCTCGCCCGCCAGCAGCGCGGGCAGCCAGCGCTCGCGCAGGGCCGCATTGCCGGTGTTCGCCAGCATCTCGATCAGCACACGCTGGCCCCAGAAGGCAAAGGCGGCGGACATGGAGTGCGCGGCCACCTGGGCAATCGCCTCGATGGCATCGCCGGCGCGGCCGCCCTGCCCGCCCAAGACGTCAGCCAAGCCGTGGCCCAGCAGCCCGGCTTCGGCCAGATAGGGCACGACGGCGGCCGTGGCCTCGCCGTTGCCGGCATCCAGCGCCTGGGCACGTGCATCCAGCCATTGGCGGTCGGCGCCGGTCAGCAGGGGGAAATCGGGTATGTGGCTTGTCATCTTGCGGGTCACCATAAAAAAAGGGACCGCTGTGGGCACAGCGGTCCCTTGCCATCCTAGCGCAGCGCACAGGCTGCGCAGATGACGCAGCGCAGGCTCAGTGCGCCGCCACCTTGCCGGGGCGTGTTTCCTCGCGCAGGGCCTTGACCTTGTCGCTCAGGCCGGCCCAGGGCTGCAGGCCGTACTGGCTGCGCATGGTGTTGAGCAGCGTGGCGATCTGATCGTCGCTGAGGTTGTGGCGGAAGGCGGGCATGGTGCCCAGTTGCGGGCGCGCCGGTTGCGTGATGCCGTTGAGCACCACATGGATGGCGTTGGTCGGCGAGTCGCTGTACAGGTTGGTGTTCAGCGACAGCTGGGGACGCACGCCGAAGCTGCTGCCGGCCAGCACGCCGCTGGGGTCGGCGCGGTGGCAGGCCATGCAGGCGCCCTGGTACAGGCGGTAGCCCTGGGCGTCGACCGGCAGTTTGGCAACCTCGGTCTTTTCCTTCACCAGGGCCTGGGCGTCCCCTGCGCCAGCGGCGTCTGCCACGGGCTTGCGGTACGACATCAGGTAGGTGGCCATGGCGTTGATGTCCTCGGCCGACTGGTGGGACAGGCCTTCGATCACGGGCGCCATGGGGCCGGCGGCCACGCCGTGGCGCTCCGAGAAACCGGTCTGCATGTAGCGGACCAGGTCTTCTCGCGTCCAGGGCAGCGGAGCCACGGCCTTGTCGTTGAGCGCGGGCGCATCCCAGCCGTCGATGAAGGCGCCGGCCAGGTGGTCGGCACCCTTTTTCTCGGCGCCGAACTGGTTGCGCGGCGAGTGGCAGGCGGCGCAGTGGCCCAAGCCTTCGACCAGGTAGGCGCCGCGAATCCACTCGCCCGACTGGTTGGCGGGCGCGGGCTGCTCGCCCGGCTCCAGGTACAGCGCATTCCACAGGGCCAGCCCGCGGCGCACGTTGAACGGGAAGTTCAGCGCGGTCTTGGGTGCCTCGTTGGAGACAGCCGGCTCGGTCATCAGGAAGGCGTACAGCGCCTTCATGTCCTCATCGGTCACGCGGGTGAATGCCGTGTACGGGAAGGCGGGGTACAGGTAGTTGCCCTCGCGGTCCACGCCATGGCGCATGGCGCGCTCGAAGGCCTCGTACGACCAGCGGCCGATGCCGGTTTCGGCATCAGGCGTGATGTTGGTCGAGTAGATGGTGCCGAAGGGGCTGGGCATGGCCAGGCCGCCTGCGTTGCGCTGGCCGCCCGGTGCCGTGTGGCAGACAGCGCAGTCGCCCATGTGCGCCAGGCGGCGCCCCTGGTCGATCTGCTGCTGGCTGAATTCCTGCACCGGGATCTGCTGCAGGGGCGCGATTTCGCTGCGGCCCGTGGCCAGCCAGAAGGCGGCGCCGGCCACGGCGGCCAGGCCGACCACGCCGAGGGTGATTTTCTTGAGTGTGTGCATGTTCCAGTCCTCCGCTCTCAGTTCTGTGCCTTGTCGGCCGGGGCTGCATCGGCAGCCTGTGCCTTGAGTGCGGCCAGCACGCGTGCCGGGGTGAACGGCACTTCGCGCAGGCGCACGCCGGTGGCGTCGAACACGGCGTTGGAGACAGCGGCGGCGCTGGGCACGGAGGCCGATTCGCCCGCGCCCATGGGGTCTTCGCCCGGGCGCTCGACCAGTTGCACGTCGATCTCGGGCAGCTCGTCAAAGCGCAGGATGGGGTAGCCGCCCCAGTCCAGCGAGGTCACGCCCTTGCTGTCGAAGGTCACGTACTCCTTGAGCACGCGGCTGGTGGACTGGATGATGTTGCCGTGCACCTGGTGGCGCACGCCGGCCGGGTTGACCATCTCGCCGCAGTCATGGGCCACGAAGACCTTGTCCACTTTGATCACGCCGGTCTCGCGGTCCACGGTCACGTCGCAGATCCAGGTGGCCCAGGCCGCGCCGTAGCCAGGGAACTTGCTGTGGTAGTAGCGGGCATAGGCAAAGCCGCGGCCCTTGACCAGGCGCTGGTCGGCCGGCGCGGGGCTGCGGTGGGCCGGGCCGTCCTGCCAGCCGGCCTGCTTGTGCGCAGCGTGCGTCAGCGCCACGGCGCGCGGGTCCTTCAGGTAGCGCAGGCGGTAGGCCAGCGGGTCTTCACCGGCCAGGTAGGCGCATTCGTCGATCCAGCATTCATGGGCAAAGACGTTGGGCAGGGCCGAGACGCCGCGCATCCACGAAGCGCGCACGATGGGCGCCGCATCCTGCGAGACCACGCGCATCTTGGGGTACTCGTACTGCGGGATGGCCGTACGGTCGCCCATCTGCAGCACCTTGGGCTTGTTGGGCACCTTGCCCGTCAGGATCAGGGCCAGGGCCGCCGCGTCGTTGGACGGGTAGCAGGTCTTGAGTTCGTAGCCCAGCACGGCATGGTTCTCGTCCAGGCCGCCGCGCACGCGGATCAGCTGGCCCGTGCCCTTGGGCTCCCAGGCGGCTTCCTGCTCGCGCATCAGTTGCACGCGCACCGGGCGGCCCACGGCCTGCGACAGCAGCACGGCGTCGGATGCCACGTCGTCCGCGCAATTGCGGCCATAGCAGCCTGAGGCTTCCAGGCGCGTCACATTGATCTGGTCGGCTGCCATGCCGGTCAGCGTGGCGATGTCCTTGCGCACGTCGTGCGGGTTCTGCGATCCGGTCCAGACCTGGATCTGGCTGGCGGACACCTCGGCCACGGCGCAGGACGGGCCGATGGAGGCATGCAGGTGGTAGGGCCAGACGTAGTCGGCCTCGATCACCTTCTTGGCGCCCGAGAAGGCCTCGTCAATGCCCGCGTCCTCGCGCAGCATGCGGTCGGTCTTCTCGTGCTTGACCAGGGTGTCGTGCATGGCGTTCAGCGACAGGTCGGGCACGCCGGCCCAGTCCTTCCACTTCACCTCCAGCTGGCGCATGGCGGCAATGGCCTGCTCTTCGCGCTCGGCCACGATGCCCACGAAATCGCCCTGCACCACCACCTTGACGATGCCCGGCAGATGAGCGACCGACTGCTCGTTCACAGAGATCAGGCTGCTGCCCAGCGGAGCCGACGCATCGGCACCGCCATAGGGCGGGCGCACCACGCGGCCGTGCAGCATGCCGGGCACGCGCACATCGTGCACATAGGCCAGCGCGCCCAGCACCTTGGCCGGAATGTCCACGCGCTGCACGGACTTGCCGATGTAGTTGAAGCCGCCGGTGCGCAGCGGCACCTCCTTGTCCAGCGCAATGTTCAGGTCCTGGCCCTGGGCCAGTTCGCCGTAGCCGATGCGTCGCCCGCCCTTGGCCACCACCACGCCCTTGGACGTGGTCAGTGCGGACACGGGCTGCTGCAGCTTCTCGGCAGCCAGGCCCAGCAGCAGCTGGCGCACCTGCGCGGCGGCCTTGCGCATGGGGATGGCGTCCACCTGGATGGTGTTGCTGGCAATGGTCGGGCCCTGGTTGGGCGTGCGGCCCGTGTGGCCCAGCACCATGGTGATGCGCTCGAACTCCACATCGAGCTCATCGGCCACCAGCTGCGCCAGCGAGGTACGAATGCCCGTGCCCAGGTCCACGTGGCCGTGGTAGGCCGTGACGCTGCCGTCCGCGCCAATGGCGATGAAGCTGCTCACCCGGTCAATGGGGGGAATGGGGAAGGCGCCGGCCACGGCGGGCGCCGTACCCGTGCTTTCGGCCACCAGGCCAGCGGCCGCCACCGAGCTGACCATGACCATGCCGCCCAGCTTGAGCAGGTTGCGGCGCGTCAGTTGAAGGGGGTTGGATGCACTCATGCTGCACCTCCCTGGGCGATCAGCACGCGGGCGCGAGCAGCCGCACGCATGATTTCCACATGCGTGCCGCAGCGGCACAGGTGGCCGGACAGGGCCTGGGTGACTTCCTCGTCGGTGGCCGTGGGCTTGTGGTCGAACAAGGCCACCAGGGCCATGACCATGCCGTTGGTGCAGTAGCCGCACTGGGCGGCCTGCTCGTCAATGAAAGCCTGCTGCACAGGGTGCAGTCGGTAGACGGCCTTGCCCTGTGCATCGGCTGCGGGCTTGCCGGCAGGCATCCCCGGCACGGCGGCCGGATGGGCTGCTTCCCAGTCACGCGCCACGCGGGCGTGCTCGGCCTGGGTCGCGTCCTGGGACAGGCCTTCCAGCGTCGTGACCTTCATGCCCTGGACCACGCTCACGGGAACGGAGCAGGAGCGGGCCACCTTGCCGTCGATCAGCACGGCGCATGCGCCGCATTCGCCCAGGCCGCAGCCGAACTTGGGACCGTTGAGCTGCATGTCGTTGCGCAGCACATAAAGCAGCGGCGTCTCAGGGCTCACGCCCTGGATCTCGACCTCTTGTTGGTTGAGAGTGAATTTCATCGTGTGCAAACCTTGTGGTTGACAACAGGTGCAAACCATAGGTGCGCACTGAAAAATCAGGCGACGGGCTCGCCGCGGCCAAGCCCGAAAAAGAAAGCCCACCGCCAACGGGGTGGGCTGTTTTCACGTGGTTTTTAGAGGCAACTCTGATAGATGACTGCCTGTTGTATGCAAACGATTCTATGCCTCGGACTTGCCCATCACTGCCAGCCGGCGTCCATCCAAGGACCTGCACATACCCGCAAACTCCGTGGCTTTTTGCTCACATAACTCACCATACAGATCGGAAATATCCGCAAAAACACAGCGCTACCAGCCGATCCGGAAACCTGCACCAAGCCCCGAAAGATGTGCACCACCACAGTGCACAAAGGGCAGAAATCCTTGCATCACAGCCCCGGCCCAGTCTTGCAGCCATGCACGGCTGGGCATAAAGACAGCTGGCCACCCTGGCAGCCGGCGCATCGGCACGGCCATCACACCAACCAAGCAAAACACTCGGCTTTTATCTGCATCAAATTCCAGTGAGAACGCTTGAAATTCCCGAGCACGCCATGCACAGCGCCCGTAAAACACGCGCCCGCCTGCAGCATCGATGAACACAAGGCGCGGCCCAGCGGCCCAGCCGTCAACGGGTGCCCGGCGTGATCTGGATGGTGCCCAGGCCCGAGCCCACGGCCTCACGCCGACGAGGTGCCAGCCAGTGCACCCAAAGCCCCTTGAGCCAGCCCAGCGCAAAGGCGCCTGCCAAGGCCAACATGCCCCACTGCCCGGCCAACAGGGCCACATATATCCAGTAAGGCATGCATCCCAGGCCGAGAAGGCAGGCCCACCGCCGCAGGGCAACGGAACGGGACTGCGACAGCCAGACGGCAAGGACTGCGGGGAGTGCGAAGGCGATCTGATCGATGCTCATGGCCGCATCATACTGTATGAATAAACAGTTTTGTAGGCAAAAGCACGTGTCTTTTGCGAAGGATGTCACGGGACCACCAGCACCCTCATCTTTCGCTTGCAGTCCGCTCGCCACCCTCCCCCAACCCCACGCAAAAAACCGTTGGCAAACAGCGTACAGACTGGGTTTCAAGAATTTCCAATGTGCGGTGCAGTTTGATCACGGCATCGCCTTTCACATCCCCTTCAATAAGCCCAAACTCCTTCGCAGCCGGTCACTCACTCCTGTGAACCACCGCGCTTCAAACCTGAAAGCGAGGGCATACAGGATTTTGAAGGGCTCCGGAACATACAGCACCCCATAACTACCGGCTCTTTACATGGCCTTTACCTGGCGTTGACCGGTCATTTTGAACACGGTCAGGACGGCCAATGGCAGTCATAGGAGAAAATGATCGAAAGCATGCAAACTTGTTCTTAAAAAACCGTTAATATTCGCGCTTCAATCCATGAAAGGCAAACTACCGTGAACACCACATACAAAGAACTTCTGGCACAGCGCGAGGCACTCGAGGCCCAGATCCAGACAGCACGCAAGCAAGAAGTCAGTGATGTGATCGCCAAGATTCGCGGTCTGGTTCAGGATTACGGCCTGACTGCCGACGACATCTTCACGGCACGCCGCGCCCCCTCCACCGTGGCCCCCAAGTTCCGCAATCCCGAAACCGGTGACACCTGGACCGGCCGTGGCAAGCCCCCTGCCTGGATCAAGGACAAGGATCGCGCCCAGTTCGCCATCTGAAGCCTGGATAAACGCCTCCATGAAAACAGCCTGCAGTTCTCTGCAGGCTTTTTTCATTCTGGCGGCACTTGCTGCCACACCTGAATTCCCGGGCTTGGGCTTCCAAGGCCAGACGCCACGCAGGTGAAACAAGAATGCTCTATGGACATGTCCTTAAACGTGCACCATGGATGGATGCCGTGGTCCAATCTTCCAGCCGGATCTGAAGCCTCCAGCGAGTGACTGGCTGCAGATGCCGGCTCCAGATGCTCGGCCACCCATGAAAAAACAGACATCCACCTTGGACAGTGCACCCACACCATACCGTTCTGAAAAGTTCTCGACTGCCGCCGAATCGATAACCACCACAGAAGAGCCCCCCTCCTCCGCTTTGTCATTTTCAGGCGAGCAGGTTTTGTTCATCTCGTCATCCGATGAACTGCACGCTCATCTGCTCCCGCACCTCAAAAGTTGGGGCCTGGCGACCACCGCCTGCCACCATCCCACGGCCATTCGCCAGGATCGCCTCCAGAAGTTCCAGGTTGTTGTGCTTTGCGGATCGAAAACGTCCTGGAATCCCAAGGATGAAAACCGCCTGGTGGCAGGAGCTGCAAGCATCATCGAATGCGAGGCCGATCACCCCTTGCAACCCAAGGTGATCAACGCCCGCATCATCGAAGTCTCCTGGCGTTCGCTGCAGGGCCTCTTTGATGCACTGCAACTGGCCGTTCAGCCCCGGCCTGCCAACAGCGGCCGCATTTCGTCGACCGATGACGTCGCCCATTTTCAACAAATCCCGGCCCCCATCAGAACGGCATTTCTGGAGTCTGCACGTTCGTCGCTGGCGATCATCAAATCCAGCAAGAATCGCAAGGATGTGCAAAGAGAGCTGCACAATCTTTCCGGTTCACTGCGATTTTTTGACCTGACTGAGCTGTCAATACGCTGTGCCGACCTGGAAAACGGCATCAACCATGATGGACTGATGCACCATGCGCATTCGCTGCTGGCGCTGGAACTGCAGCTTGACCAGCTCCTGGAAGAAATCCGGACCTTGAACGGCAGATAAAGAACCGGCCGTCATTGAGATCTCGATGAGGTCACCCATCCGCACTCAAGGGCATACTTCATCAGATCAATGTCTCGTTCAATTCCAAGCTTGTGCATGGCCTTGACTTTCTGGGTACTGATGGTTTTCTTGCTTCTGTTCAGCTTGGCAGCGATCTCGTCGATACGCAAACCGGCCGCATAAAGCCTTACCACCTCCGATTCCTTGGGACTGAGCACCCCCGGCGATTTTCCTTCACCTCCCATGACACCCGCATTCATTTTTTCCAGTCGCTCGGAAATGGCGGGAGAGAAGTAGGTCCCTCCTGTATAGGCCGCATGGATGGCTGGAACCAGATGCAGCACCGGGTCCGCCTTGCTCACGATGCTGATGTTCGACACCTTGCCCAGCGCCTGGAGAATGGCCGAATTGTCCAGCATGGTCAGAACCACCAAACCCAGGTTCGGAAATCTTCTGGATATATAGCCAAAAAGATTCAAGCCATCTCCGTATTGACCCGTAGGCATGGAGTAATCCGACACAAGCACGTCAAAGCCACCCTCATCCAACTTTTTCACCAGATCGGTTGAATTTGAAACGCTGGCTTTCAACAGAATTTCCAGCTCGGAAGACAGTTCATGCCGGATGCCTGAGATGATTCCAGGATGATCATCAGCCAGCAGTACGGATATATTCAAATCTTTTCTATGATTCATATTGGAAAACATGATTTGGCACCATCAACGGAATAAACACAATCGTTTCAGTGCAGCATCATTGCACCATGGCTCATCAGATATCTTTCAGGTTCTCCAGCAGGTCAGTCAGGGCATCGTCCACTGCACGGAGGTGCCGCATATTGACAAGAGATGACAATCGGTCCATATCTTCCACTCTATCCTTCAGGCCAGCCACCGCAAATGACCCTTTCATGGCATGAATTTCACGGTGCACAGCCATCAGATCACCTTGCAGCAAATGCTTTCTCAACGCAGCCAATGAGCTTTCTGTTGCTGAAATCAATACATCACGATAAGGCAATCTGCTGCCCGGAACTTCCGCAGCTTCAGCGACACCCTTGCCAGACTTTCCTATATTTTTTCCAATGAATTCCTTGAGGTTTTTCAAGGAGGCCGGCTTGACAAGAATATCTGCGATGCCAAATTTTGCACATTTGAATTTTTCCTGCTTGCCTGCATGTGCCGTTATTGCTCCCACAGGAATTCCCGGATAATTCTGCTTGATGCGCTGAGCAAGTGCATAACCGCTCATTCCAGGCATTTGCAGGTCCGTAAGAACCAGGTCATAGATATTCCGCGACATCATTCGCAATGCGGATTCCCCGCCTTCTGCAGATTCCGCCTCGAAGCCGAGGATTTTCAGCTGATCCAGAAGCAGCAGCCTGTTGACCGGGTGATCATCGACGATGAGAATCCTTGCGCAATAACCTGCGCTTTCATCGTCTGCAAGCATGACATCGCCATCGTCCCAACCCAAGGAAGCAGGAACAGGCTGGACGTGGCATGCGGGCAAGGTCAATTCGAAAATGCTGCCCTTTCCCGGCACGCTGAAGAACCGGATTTCCCCGCCCATGAGATGTGCCATACGCTGACACAGCGTCAGGCCCAGCCCTGTACCACCAAATTCCGCCGCTATATCCGAGCCTGCCTGCTTGAATGCATCAAAGATGAAGGGATGCTGTGAGGGATGGATGCCTATCCCGGTGTCTGACACTTTGATCTTGAGCTCACCGGCCCTGTCTGATGCAAATAAGTCAATCTTGCCAGCCTTGGTGAATTTCAAGGAGTTGCTGAGAAGATTGTTGAGGATTTGCTTTATTCTCTCGCCATCTCCTATATATCCTTCCCTCAGCGAATGGTCAATGATCAAGGAAAATCCTATACCTAGTTCCGCAGCCAGCGGTTTGTAAATGGCAGCCACCTGCCGGATCACAGACTTGAGATCAAAGCTGGCCAATTCCACACTCATCTGACCAGACTCGATCTTCGAGAAGTCGAGAACATCATTCAACAGGGTCAAAAGAGAATGGGATGAAGATGATATGGTGGTGAGCCTGGTTTGCTGCTCTTCTGACATGGAGCTTCTTCCCAGTATTTCCAGATTGCCCAATATTGCATTCAGTGGCGTGCGTATCTCGTGGCTCATGGCAGCAAGAAAAGAAGATTTTTCCTGGTTTGCCTCTTCTGCCGCCTTTTTGGCATCTTCCAGATTTCTTTGCACCTGCTTGTGCGCAGTGATATCGGCAAATCCACACAGCAGGACATGCCGCCCCTGATATTTGGCCTTCACCATGATCACTGAAAGCTCTGCAACTGTTCCGTTGTAAGAAACCACGACTTCGCTGACTACTGGCAAATATTCAGTCTTTTTTCCACTCAGATATTTCTCACCGTAGAATCTGAGAAAATATTCAATCAACCGCTCACCAGCAGACTTATCATCCAACACCATGCTTTCTTTGTACTTGTACATCATGCTGTTTTCCAACAGCATCTTCTTTTCCTTGAAATCAAGAAGACCAAGTCCATAAGGCGCCATGGCAATGATGGTGCGGCTCAGATGTTCCGTATCGAACACATTCTTGGCTTTCCCATATATTGGAATAAAAACCCTATCATAAAAATATATCAAAAAACACCAGAAAAAAATGATGAATATCAATGAAAACAGCAAATATATAAGGGACTTCCCATTCAAATACACAGCATCTTTCCAGGAAAACACCTGGAGAAGTATCATGTTCGTATTTGATATCCTCGAATAGTAATAAAAATATCCATTCCTATAGACGGCACCATACTTGCTCAAAATATATCTACTTATCAGTCCTCCGTGAAATTTCGACGCCTCGATATCAAAAAAATCCCCTATTGCATCGCCGATCTCCCCCCCACCCAACGCAATGTTGCCTTGAGAATCAATAATAAACAAGGAGTTCCTGCCTTCACCCTGCTGCATAAGGCTCTCAATATATTGAGTCGGCATGTCGCTCACCACCGTGAGAAATGGCTTTCCATCTTGGAAAGCCGAGACAACAATCTGAAATGACATCTCCCCGGTCAGAATGCTTTTACTCGGAGGCAGCCATATGGGATGACGCAGCTGGACGGACGGAATGACGGTGCCGTTATCCTCAGGCAAAGTCGAAATCTGTTCCCTGAGTTTCAAGAGCATGTCTTTTCGCTCATGCTCGTTTGGCACCTGCGGCACAAGGACGCCTATGAACGATCTGTCCGGACTGAAGACATAGGCAGATATTGCTCTTCCATTTTGAAGAAAGCTGGAATTTGCCAAATATGCCAGCTCTCCCAACATATCTCTGTAGTGCTTGTGTACATTCTTGTTGATCTTATTCTCAAGCAATACTACAGGACTCACCCCTGCCATCACAGCATCTGCCCCGGTAAAGACACCGGGATGAGATGTGTGCGTCTGCCCCCAAAGCAACTCTGATGCAATGATTCCTCGCATCATAATGACTTGCTTTGTTTCTATTTCTACCAGAACCCGGGTTCTCTTGCTCTGGAATACGGCTCTTCTTTCCTCCATGAAGTCATTGAGCTCGAACAGGGCCGCAAGCATTGCCAAAACAATGACAAGAAGAGAGAAAACCAGGCCACCGCCAAAAAGCAGTGTCTTGTTGTATTTGGTCAGAAGGTGGAGCTCTTCCTTTTCTCCAGCCTCTTTTTTATATATTTCCATCTGGGCATCAAGATACAACCATCGATCAGGCTGTGGATCTCCTCATGTAATAAAAGAAATCTTTGCAAGAAAGCTGCGGATGGCATGGAGCTTGGTCGGATCGTCTGCGGCAATGACGATGCATTTCTGCACCTATTTTCTTACGTCAATCCAGCCCATCTCAATTCCATAGCGAATGAGATCAATGTCCTTGCGTATACCCAGCTTGTTCATGACAGCCACCTTGTGCGTGCTGACCGTCTTGATACTGCGATAGAGCTTTTTTGCTATCTCGGACACCGTCATGCCAGAGATGAAAAGAAGCAGAACCTCTTCCTCCCGCTTTGAGAGTTCTATCGATGTACGCACCGCGCCCAGCCACTCTCCTCCCAGCAGCTTGCTTGCACTGGGAGATATGAATTGGCCATCCGTGTATGCAGCGTAGATGGCGGGCAGCAGACTTCCCAAGGAATCCGTTTTATGGACAATTCTGTAGATTCCTTGGTTGGTAAGAGATTTGATGATTCCGATATTCTCGATCATTGTCAGCATGACGATCTTGACACTTGGAAATCTTTTCCGAATGACATTCAGCATCACCAGACCATCACCGTAGGTTCCACCGGGCATGGAGTAATCAGTTACCAGAACATCACATTCGTTTTTCTTCAGAAAACTTATGATTTCCGTGGAGTTTTTCGCTCGACCTACAATCTCTATTTCATGCTTATCCTCCAAAACACTTTCTATGCCTGCCAGAACTGCCGGATGGTCATCGGCAATTAGTATCCGCAAGACGAAATTTTTCATGACTCAAAAAATTAAAATAATTCGCACGAAGAACATTCCTATTCTAGGCAGCCGGCTACTAGGATTTAATTGGATTTGTCTGATTTTTCAATCCAAAAATCTAAGATTTGTCTGATTTGCAAGATTTATTGCCGAAAAATCGGGTACCAGTCCTAGGGCCCACTCCTAGAATTCAACAGACAGTTGAATCAATGGTTGAATGGATTCGGGCCAGATGCCGCCGGGACCTGAAGTGCCCGATCTGCGGGAAGGCGCCAGACCTGTGCGGGAGGAGATCACCGAGGCGCTTGGCGGGCGGCTGAAGAGATGGCGGAATCCCGGCACAATCGAGGGATGCGAATCCTCCACACCATGCTGCGCGTTGGCAACTTCCAGCGCTCCATCGATTTCTACACACAGGTTCTTGGCATGCAGCTGCTGCGGACCTCCGAGAACCCGGAGTACAAATACTCCCTGGCCTTCCTGGGCTTCGAGGGCGGCAACCCGGCCCAAGCCGAGATCGAGCTGACCTACAACTGGGGCACCGAGGCCTATGACATGGGCTCGGCCTATGGCCACATCGCCATTGGCGTGCCGGACGCGTATGCCGCCTGCGAGAAGATCAAGGCGTCCGGCGGCAACGTGACGCGCGCGGCAGGCCCCGTCAAGGGCGGCACCACGGTGATTGCCTTTGTGACGGATCCGGACGGCTACAAGATCGAACTCATACAAGAGAATTCCCGAGCCCATGCCGGGACCCAGCCTGACGGCGACGCGAAGTTCGACCCGCTGCGCAATTCCTGATCCACGCAGCCATCAAAAGAAAAGGCCCGGAGCGATTGACGCTCCGGGCCTTTTCTTTTTGGCCGTTTACAGCGGCAAGACTGAGGCTCAGTCCACCAGGATCACTTCCACGCGGCGGGCTTCGGCGTTGCTGCCGTCAGCCTGCAGCTGCTCGGGCTTCTTGAGTTCGACCTTTTCCTCAGCCACGCCCAGAGCGGACAGGGCGGCCTGGACTGCCAGGGCGCGCTTCTTGGCCAGTTCGGCGTTGAGTTCGGAGCTGCCCGTGGCGTCGTGGTAGCCCGAGATCACGGCGCGCTTGCCGCCCTTCACACCGGCAACCACGTCGGCCAGCGCTTCATTGGCGCCCACGGCCAGTTCGGCCTTGGCCGATGCGAAGTAGAACTTGACCACGCCGTTTTCGACAACGACGCGGGCCACATCTTCCTCCAAGACCACGGGCACCATTGCTGCCACAGGGGAAGCGCCGCCTGCCATCTTCGCCGGGCCATGCGCAATGCCGCGCTGGTAGACGACGACGCCAACGACCGTGGAGACGACGAGCGCAATCAGCGCGAACAGGAAACCCAGGGCAAAACGTTGTTGGCTGTCGTCGTCGGAATGACTGAAGGACATGAAGCACTCTCCGTGAATGAGCTGTTGGATGAAAACCAGAAAGACTGCGAAAAACCGGTGGATTGTAGAGGGCCACCGTCGAGGGCCCCGTGCCACGCCCAAACCCCGCGCTGACGGCCGGCAAAAACTGTGGTGCGGCGGAGACAGAAGACCAGCCCTGCAAGGGCAAAGCACGCGCTTGTGCACCGTTTGCGCGTCCAGGCGTTAAAACGTCATTGTTCTTTCATGCTGTCGCGCCCATGTCCGCCCTGCCAGAATTTTCATTCGCCCGCCGAGAGTCACAGCCCATGCTGGACGAGGCGCTGCACCGATGGGGCGGGAGCGATGACCTCTGGATCTTTGGCTACGGCTCGCTGATCTGGCGGCCGGATTTCGATTTCTGCGAACGCCGCACGGCGCGTGTCTTTGGCTGGCACCGGGCGCTGAAGATGTGGAGCACCATCAACCGCGGCACGCCCCAGAACCCTGGCTTGGTCTTTGGCATGCTGTCCGGCGGCAGCTGCCAGGGCATGGTGTTCCGCATTCCCCGGCACCACGGCCATGACGTGATGAGAAAGCTGTGGCAGCGCGAGATGGCCAATGCCGTCTATGACCCCCGCTGGCTGCCCTGCCGCACCGGCCAGGGCACGGTCCAGGCGCTGGCGTTCACGCTGTCCCGGCAAAGCCCCAATCACACGGGCGAGCTGGCGCCCGAGGACTATCGCCGCATTTTCAGCGAGGCCAAGGGCATCTACGGCAGCACGCATGACTATGCGCGCGCAACCTTCGATGAGCTCAAGCGCCTGGGCATCCGTGACCGCGCGCTCCAGCGCCTGCTCAGCTACGCAGGCCAGCCCGACGCAGGCGCGCGGCAAGGCTCCGTTTGACGCCATCGCCGCGCACGGCCACAGAACGCTGCGCTCTCCGACATGGCCGCCGTATCGCACGCTGCATGATGGCGGCTGCGCGCCATGCGCCTCCGTGACTTTTCAGTTCCCATTCCAACCAGGAGATTGCCGCCATGCCTTTGAACGCTTCCCAATCCAGCCACGCCGCCACTTCGCAGCCCTCCACCCCGTCCACCGCCGTGAAGCTGTTGATGGCTGCCGGCATGGTGCTGGCCCTGGGCGCCTGTGGCAGCCAGCCCAAGCCTCCTGCCGCAGCCTCCGCCGCGACCCCGGCAGCCGTCACGACAGCGCCCGCCTCCCGCAATGTGGCCATGGCACAGCTGCAGCCCACGCAAGGCAGCAAGGTCAGCGGCAGCCTGCAGTTCACCTCCCAGGCCGACGGCAGCGTGCGGGTGCAGGGCTCGGTCCAGGGGCTGGCGCCGAACAGCGAGCATGGCTTTCATGTCCATGAGAAAGGCGATTGCTCCAGCCCCGACGGCCTGAGCGCTGGCGGCCACTTCAACCCCACAGGCCAGGCCCATGGCCGATTCGATTCCGCGGCCCACCACACGGGCGACCTGCCCAGCCTGCGGTCCGATGCGCAGGGCACGGCCACCATAGACTTCGTGTCGCGCGGCCTCGCATTGGACCAGGGCCCCAACAGCGTGGTGGGTCGTGGCCTGATCGTGCACAAGGACCCGGACGACTACACCACGCAGCCCACCGGCAATTCGGGGGCGCGCCTGGCCTGTGCGGTGATCACGCGCGGATGATGTGCTCGGCCGGGTCTGCGTTCAGCGCAGGCAGTCGCGCAGCCACGCCGCGCACTGCTTGGCGCGCGCGCCCGGCCATTGGACGCTGACCGTGGTATCGCCACGGCGCAGCTCGACATGAATGGCGTCGGCTGCGCCCGCGCTGCCCTCACCGCTCAAGCTGCCGATTAGCCGCCCCCACCAGCCACGGCCCCGCAGGTCTTGGGCCGTGGAGGAGAGCTCCGAAGCTGGCGCTGGTGCTGGCGAATTCCGGGCTTGCACCACCGTTTCCCTGGCTGGCTCGGAGGCCGGCGCGGGCGCGACAGGTGCAGGCGCCTGCATGGTCGCCTCGCCCGCAGCGGGCTCCCCTCCCCCGCCTTCGAGCCGCGCGGCCAGATTGTTACCGAACTCCTCCCATATTCGGTCGGCCTTGGTCTTCATCACGCTCAGGCCGAAGGCGCCCAGACGGCCCAGCAGGTCCACGTCGATCTTGATGCGCAGTTCGGTGCCTCCATCCGGCGTGGCGCTCAGGAAGATTTCACTGCGCTGCTTGAGCGAGCTGGCCACCGAGGTGTCTTCTCCCGTTCCTTCCACGCGCAGATACTCGGGAGCGCGTTGCTCGACGATGCGTGTGCGCAGCTTGAATCTGGCGCTGATGAAGGAGATCTTCTGGTGCATCACCGCCACGTATTCGGTGGGACTGACCACTTCGATGGACTGCATGCCCGGCACGGCACCTCCCATGACCTGGGGATCGAGCAACAAGGCCCATACCCGCTCTCGCGAGGCCGAAACAGTCAGGGTTTTCTCAATTTCCATGCATTTTCTCCGCGGCCACAAGGACCGATTCCACGATCTGGGTGTAGCCCGTGCAACGGCACAGGTTGCCGTTGAGGCCATGGCGAACTTCGTCCGCGCCGGGAAGGGGGTTACGCCCCAGCAGATCGCAGGCGGCCATGATGAAGCCCGGTGTGCAGTAGCCGCACTGCAGGCCGCCGCATTGCATGAAGCTTTGCTGCAGCGGGTGCAGCCGTTGTGACGGGTCTGCGCCCGCACCCCCAGCATTACGGTCGGCCAGGCCTTCGATGGTGGTGAGCGCGCGGCCCTGGACCTGCACGGCCAGCAGCAGGCAGGACTTCACCACTTCGCCATCCAGCAGCACCGAGCAGGCGCCGCACACGCCCGTCTCGCAGCCGCGCTTGGTGCCCGTCAGGTGCAGGTCATCACGCAGAAAATCCGACAGCAGCCGGCGCGCAGGCACGTCCACGCTGCAGGGCTCGCCGTTGACGGTGCATTCGATGCGATGTCGGCTCATGCCAGCTCTCCTTGTTCCAGTGCCAGGTCCAGGCCAAACAGTTCGGCCACGGTGCGCCGCACGTTGACGCGCACCATTTCTCGGCGGAAATCCGCCGAGCCGCGCAGGTCCGAAACCGGTGTGATGTCGGCCGCGACGATGTCACCCGCCTCGGCCGCCAAGGCCCAGGTGAGGGCACGGCCTTCAAGAAAGCCCTCGGCGCGCCGCTGGCGCACGGGTATGGGCGTAGAGGCGCCCACGACGAGACGCGCGTCGCGGCAGATGCCCCCGGCGGTGTGCGCCACCAGGGCCACGCTGGCCAGCGGCCGGTGTTCGGCCGCTGTGCGCAGAAAGCGCGTGTACACACCGCTGCGCCGGTCGTCTCCTTGCCCCATGGGCGGCACGCGGATCTCGCTGACGATCTCGTCGCCTTCCAGCGCCGTGGCGTAGTAGTCGACCAGGAAGTCCTCGATGTCCAACAGGCGCTCGCCTCTTGCGCTGGCCAGTACGATCTGGGCGCCCAATGCCATCAGGCAGCCGGGCGGGTCGGTGGAGGGGTCGGCATAGCAGAGATTGCCGCCCACCGTGCCCTGATTGCGCACCTGCGGGTTGGCCATGCGCTGCGCCATGCCGGCCAAGACAGGATAGTGATGCGACACCAGCGGCGAGGCCGCCAGTTCGGCATGGCGCACCAGGGCGCCGATACGCAGGCCACGCACCGGGTCGAAGTCCAGGCCGCGCAACGCATCGATGCCAGCCAGCGAGACCAGGTGCGTGGGCGCGAGCATGCGCTGGCGCATGCCCAGCATCAAGGCCGTGCCGCCGGCGATCACGCGGCAGTCCTCGCCCAGTTCGGCCAGCAACCGGCTGGCCTCCGCCACCGAGGTGGGCTCCAGGAAGTCGAAGTCATGCATGACGGCCCTCCTCGGCGCGTGCGCGCAGCGCCGCCAGGATTTTTTCGGGCGTGATCGGCAGATCGCATATGCGCACGCCGATGGCGTCGTACACGGCGTTGGCGATGGCAGGCGCTCCCGGCAGGATGGCGGTTTCGCTGGCCCCTTTGGCGCCATAGGGGCCGTTGGGGTCGTTGGACTCGACAAAGCCGCCGCGCAGCAAGGGCACGGCGTCGGCCGTTGGCATGGTGTAGTCGGCGAAGTTGCCGTTGGCCAGGCGCCCGCCTTCCAGGTGCAGTTGCTCGTAAAGGGCCCAGCCCATGGCCTGGACGGTGGCCCCGTTGGTCTGCCCATGGATGGCGACGGGGTTCAGCGCCTTGCCGCAGTCGTCGGCCACATAGCTGTCAAGCACCCGGACCTGGCCGGTTTCCGTATCGACCTCGACCTCCACTGCCTGGGCCGCGAAGGAATAGGCCGGCGCGATGTTGCCGTGCAGCTGGGCGTCGTGCATCTGCGTCTGGGCATCCCAGGTGTGGCTGACCTGTATGCCCTCGCCGCCATGGCGCCAGATGTGCTGGCGTGCGAGCTCGGCCATGCCTGCCGCACGGTCGGTGCCGCGCACGCGCACCTGACCATCGGCCAGCTCCAGGTCGTCGACCTGCGCCTCCAGCACGACGGCGGCCAGGGCCAGCAGCTTGCTGCGGGCCGCCTGCGCGGCACCTATGGCGGCATTGCCTGCAGCCATGGTCACGCGCGAGGCCAGCGAGCCTATGGCGAAGGGCGTGCTGTCCGTGTCGGGTGCGGCCACGCGGACCTGCGACAACGGCAGCGTGAGTTCATGGGCGACGATCTGGCTGAGCATGGTGGCCGCGCCCTGGCCCATGTCGCACTCGCCACTGAGCACAAGCACCTGGCCATCCTCATGGATGCGCACCACCACGGTGGAGCCGTCCCAGTTGCCCATGGTGCGGTTGCCGCTGACATGCATGGCCGCGGCCATGCCCACGCCCCTGCGGCGGGCGCCAAGGGCCTGGCGGGGGCGGGCGCGCTTGCCGCGCCAGTCGATGGCATCGGTGGCCTGGTCTATGCACTCCTTGAGGCCGGCGCTGCCGATCTTCCAGCCATGCACTGTCACGTCGCCGGCTTCCACTGCATTGAGCTTGTGGACTTCGGCCGGATCCAGCCCCAGCTGCTCGGCCATGATGTGGATGTGGCTGTTGAGCGCGAACAGCATCTGCGTACCGCCAAAGCCGCGGAACGCGCCGTGCGGCGGGTTGTTGGTATAGACCAGGGTGGCGTGCGATCGGACGTTGCCCTGCCTGTGCATGTTGTCGCTGCGCATGGCACTGACGTGCATGACCTCGGCCGACAGACCCGCATAGGCACCGCACTCGGCAACGATGTGCACCTGCTTGGCGAGGATGCGGCCATCACGCGCCATGCCCAGCTTGAGCGTGATGCGCTCGGGGACGCTGGAGCAGCAGGCCAGGAAGTCCTCCAGCCGGTTGTTGACCAGGCGCACGGGCCGCCCGGTGCGCAGGGCCAGCAGGCCCGCCACGAGCTGGTTGTCGTCCTCGACGATCTTGCCGCCAAAGCCGCCGCCCGTGGTGGCCTGCACCACGCGGATGGCGGACACCGGCAGCTCCAGCGCCGCCGCCAGCCGGGCACGCGCCAGGAAAACCGACTGCGTGGAGGTCTGTACCAGCAGGCGGCCATCGGCGTCGATAGAGGCCAGGGTTGCCATGGGTTCCAGGTAGCCCGGGTACTGCGCATGCGTGGTGTACGTGGCTTCGTGAACCAGATCAGCTGCGGCGAATCCGGCATCTGCATCGCCGCGCTCGAAGCGGATCTCGTGGGCGATGTTGCCCCGGCCCGGATGAACGCCGGGCGCTTCTTCATCCAGGGCTTCCTCGGGCGACAGGATGGCGGGCAGTTCTTCGTACTCGACCTCGATCAGGTCCAGCGCATCGCGGGCGATCTCTTCTGTGGCGGCAGCCACGGCTGCCACCTCTTCCCCCGCAAAGCGCACCAGGCCGTCGGCCAGGATGCGCCGCTCCTTGTGGCTCACGCCCCAGGGCGTGCGCGGTGCATCTGCCCCGGTCAGCACGGCTTTCACACCGGGCAGCGCACGCGCTGCAGCAATGTCGATGCGCACGATGCGCGCATGCGGATAGGGGCTGCGCAACAGCTTGGCATGCAGCATGCCCGGCAGCTTGAGGTCGCCCGCGTACTGGGCACGACCTAGTACCTTGGACAGCGCCGTGACCTGGGCCGTCTCGCGGCCCAGCGTGGAATTCGAGATATTCATGTCATTCAGCGGTGATGCCGAGTTCGCGGATCACCTTGCCCAGGCGCTCGTAGTCGGCAGCGTTGACATCGGCCAGCACCTGCGGCGACCCGCCCACGGGCACGGCACCGAAGGTGGCCATCTTTGCCGCCACCTCCGGCATCCTGAGGATCTCGTTGAGATGGGTGTTCAAGGTCTGCACCACGGCGGCCGGCGTGCCCTTGGGCGCGAAGAAGCCATTCCAGGCACCCGCGGCGATGTCCCTGTAGCCCAGTTCCGCCAGCGAAGGCACATCGGGCAGCAGGGGCGAACGCTTCGGGTCGGTCACGGCCAGCGCGCGCAGCTTGCCCGCCTGGATGTACTGGGCCACCGGCCCCAGCGTGACGTAGGCCAGTCCTACATGGCCCGCTGCCACATCGTTGACGGCCGGTGCCACGCCGCGATAGGGCACATGCTGAATGCTCACTCCGGCAGCGCGGTTCAGCCACTCGGCACCTATGTGCATGGGCGAGCCTGCGCCGGGACTGGCGTAGCTGAGCGTCTTGCCGGCCTTGGCCGCAGCCACCATGTCGGCCACGCTTTTGAATCCCGTGGAGGGATGGGCCACGAGCAGCACGGCCTGGCTGGCGGTCTGCACCACGGGGGTGAAACCTTTCAAGGGGTCATAGGTCGCGGCAGGAGGGAGCCTCATCACCATGGGGGCGATGGTGAAGGGGTTGGGCGTGAACAGCAGCGTGTAGCCATCGGGCACGGCCCGCGCAACCAGGTTGTTGCCCACGGTGCCGCCCGCCCCGGGCCGGTTGTCCACCACCACGGGCTGGCGCAGACGCACCGTGAGCTTTTCGGCAAACAGGCGCGCCATGGCGTCCGTGTCACCACCTGCGGGATAGGCGACCACCACGGTGATCGGCCTGGCGGGGTAGTCCTGTGCAAATGCCGGACCACAGACAGCGGTGGCAAAAGCCAATGCTGCAATGGTCAGGCCTTGCCGACGATGGGGGGTCATCACTGGCTCCTTTGAAAGCGCGGACATGCATCGGTCAGATACGGGCATGGCAGCTGGGGCTGGCTATGGGATGAATTTATACGTCTCATTCATGAAACATTGATCCTCAAAAGAATCAATGACGATTTTCTCCAGTAAGTTGATGAATCAACTTACCGAAAACACCGATTGACCTCTATTGATTTCTCCAAAGAAATTCCACAAGACAAACGTCAGGCAGCCTGTGAAACAATTGATGGGAACATGTCCATCCCACCTTCTCCTCTCCCTGTGCCCAGCACGCCCGCAGGCAATCCCTGGACCCACCTTGACGAGGCAGGCAGCAGCCTGACCGTCGATGCCTTTCTGACCACGCTGATGAGCCAGGTGGGCAATGCGCTGCGGCGCACCATCACCGTGCCCTATGCCGATACGGCGGGCTTGACGGTTTCGGAGTGGCGGCTGTTGGCCCTTGTCGCGCATGCAGGCGAGTTGCCGTTCAGCGCGCTGGTGGTGCAATCCACTTCGGACAAGGCCCTGGTGAGCCGGGCGCTGCGGCTGCTCGAGGAACGCGGCCTGGTGGCCCTGCTGGCGCAAGGCTCCACTCCACGCAAGAAGATCCTGTGCTCCATCACGCCTGCGGGCCGGCAGTTGCATGACGAGGTAATGCCCGTGGCCCGACAACACCAGGCCGCTGCTCTGCTGGCGCTGACGCAGGAGGAACGGGAGGTGATGTATCGGGCCTTGCTCAAACTGCGCGGTTATTGCCAAGGCAGCCAAGCCGACCCAGCGACCGAAGGCGGCCCCGCTTCGGCAGACGGCGAAGCCTGAATTCAGCCCACTTCAGGCCGGTTCTGCAGCAACACCTCAGCGCGCGCCAGATCGTCCAGCGTATCGATGTCGGTGAGCACACCAGCATCGTCCACATCGACCTGAACCACATGTCCGGCTTCGCGCAGCGCCTTCAGCACAGGCGCCCCGCCCTTCTCTCCGCTCAACGCCATGAGCGCCGCGCCGCATGCGGCGCCGAAACCCACGGGATGTCCACGCTCGCCTTGATGGACAGGCTGGGCGGCTCGGGCCCCCGCATGCAATGCATCGGCCACTTTCAGCAAGGTCTGTGGACTCACCAGCGGCAGGTCGGCCGGCAAGACCAGCCAGCCTGGCGCATCGGCTGTGGCACGCACGGCCGCAGACAGCGAATCGCCCATTCCGGGGTGGCCCGCATCTTCCAGATGCCAGGGCAGGCCGCTGGCGCGGACGGCGGCCAGTGTGTGTTCCAGCACGGTGCTGCCGCCCAGCGGCGCGGCGAGCTTGTGCATGGTGCCGCCCGACGCGCGGAAACGCTCGCCACGGCCCGAGGCGAGGATGAGCACGCAGGGGCGGCCTTTGAAGTCTCTGAGCATGCGCAACTCTAGCGCAGCAAATGGGAGGTCGGGCGCAGGCACAATGCAGGCCATGAGCAGCATTTCCACCTCGATCGCCGATCTGCGCAAAAGCTACGAGCGCGCGGAACTGAGCGAATCGGCCTCCCTGGCCGATCCGCTGCAGCAGTTTGACCAATGGCTGCAGGAAGCCCTGAGCGCCCAGGTGCCCGAGCCCAATGCCATGACGCTGGCCACTGTGGGCGGCGACCTGCGGCCCAGCACGCGCATCGTGCTCATCAAGGGCTATGACGAGCGCGGCCTGGTCTGGTACACGAACTACGACAGCCGCAAGGGCCAGCAACTGGCGGGCAATCCATTTGCAGCGCTGCAGTTCCACTGGGTGGAGCTGGAGCGCGTGGTGCGCATCGAGGGCCGCGTGGAAAAGGTCAGCGATGCCGAAAGCGATGCCTACTTCAACAGCCGCCCGCTGGACTCGCGCATCGGTGCCTGGGCCAGTCCGCAAAGCCAGGTCATCAGCGGCCGCAGCGTACTGGTGGCCAATGCGGCCAAGTACGGCGCGCAATTCCTGCTGAACCCGCCGCGCCCGCCGCACTGGGGTGGATTCAGGCTAGTGCCCGAGCGCTGGGAATTCTGGCAAGGCCGCAAGAGCCGGCTGCACGACCGCCTGTGCTACCAGCTGGAAGCTGGAACCTGGCTGCGCCAGCGCCTGGCGCCCTGATCCCCCGGATTGCTGGCGCTGCTCCTGCTGAAACCCGTCAGCCCAGCAGACGCTGGGCCAGCCACAGCATCAGCGGCACGGTAAGCAAGGCCAGCGCCGTGGACACCGCAATGCTGGCGGACACCTCCTCCTGCATCACGCCATAGCGCTGCGTGAACAGGAACACGTTGGCCCCCACGGGCAGTGCAGCCGCCGTGAACATCACGGCCACTGGCAGGCCGCCCAGACCGAAGGCCCAGGCCAGCGCAAGCACCAGCAGCGGATGCACCAGGTTCTTGACCAGCGCGATGCCCACGGCCTCGCGCAGGTTCTGGCCCACCTTGGTATAGGCCAGGGTCACACCCACCAGCAGCAGCGCCATGGGGCCCAGCGCCTGGCCCAAGACCTGCAGTGAGCGATCCACCACGCCAGGAAGAGCCAGACCGGTCTGTGCGAACAGCAGGCCGGCGAGTATGGGCAGCGGCACAGGATGAACGATGCCGTTGCGCACCGCCTGCAGCACCGTGCGCCACATGGGGCGCGGGGCGCTCTGGCCCGACCGCTGGTGCTCGCGGGCCTCGGCCAGCTCGAACACGATGGTGGCTGCGGTCAGCAGGATCAGCGCATGCAGCGAGACCAGGGTGAACAACGTGACAAGCCCTTCCTCCCCGTAGACCAGCCCCACCAGCGGCACGCCGATCATGACGGTATTGCTGAACATATTGGCCAGCCCCCGCGCGGCCGAACGCGTGGAAAAACCGCCCAGGACCATGGACACCCCGAAGATCAGCGCAGTCGCCAGGAAATACAGCGCCACGGGCTGAAAGTCCAGCTCCTGCACCCGCACCGCGCCCATGGTGCGGAACAGCAGCGCCGGCGTGAGCACCAGGAAAACGAGGTTGGACAAATCCTTGATGGCGGCGGCCCGCACCCAGCCCAGGCGGGCGGCGAGAAAGCCTGCGCCAATGCAAAGAATGACGGGGATGAGGGAGGCAAAGACGGGAGAGTTCACTGAAGCGGGATCGGGAAGCTGCGCCTGCGCAGGTTGGCGGCGCGCGCAGATTATGCGCCGCAGGCCAGGCCCTGCCTCATTCAGGCTTCTTCCAGGGCCTCGAAGGCCTGGGCCAGATGGTCGATAAGCAGCCGCACGGCGGGCAATTGCCCGCGCCGGGATGCGTACACCGCATGGATCAACTCGCGGCGCAGATCCCAGCCTGGCAGGACGACCAGGCACTGCGCCCTTTCGGCCCGCACACGCAGCATGGTCATTGTTCTTTATTCAGGACGATGAAGGCAAATTTTGCTATCTACCGCATTCATCGTTCAAATCCTAAGATTCTCCCATGTGCAAAAAATGGCTGGCGCTAACGCTGCGGCAGCCACGATTCCCAAGGAGAAGCAAATGCTCAAGAAGATGCTCGGCGTCTACAGCGCTCCCCGTGCCCATTGGGTGGGCGACGGCTTTCCCGTGCGCTCGCTGTTCAGCTACGGCAACCATGGTGCGGCTCTGAGCCCCTTTCTGCTGCTGGACCACGCAGGCCCCGCCAGCTTCGAGCCGGCTGCCCAGCCTCGCGGCGTGGGCGTGCATCCGCACCGCGGCTTCGAGACCGTGACCATCGTCTATGAGGGCGAAGTCGAGCACCGGGACTCGACCGGTGCTGGCGGCCTGATCGGCCCTGGCGACGTGCAGTGGATGACGGCCGGCTCGGGCATCCTGCATGAGGAATTCCATTCCCATGCGTTCACCGAACGCGGCGGGCGGCTGGAGATGGTGCAGCTGTGGGTGAACCTGCCCGCCAGGGACAAGTCGGTTGCGCCTGGCTACCAGACCCTGCTGGATGGACAGATCCCGTCCGTGGAACTGCCAGGCGGCTCAGGCCGGGTGCGGGTGATTGCCGGAGCCTTTGGCAACAGCCAGGGGCCGGCGCGCACCTTCACGCCCATCAATGTCTGGGACCTGCGCCTGAAAGCCGGCAGCACCACCGAGCTGCGCGCCAAGCCCGGACATACGCTGGCCCTGGTCGTGCTGCATGGCACGGTGCTGGTCAACGACGGCGAGGTTGTTCGGGAAGGCCAGTTGGTGCACTTCGATCGCGAGGCTGATCTGGTGCGCCTGGAGGCCAATAACGACGCCACCGTGCTGTGGCTGGAGGGTGAGCCCATTGCAGAGCCCGTGGTGGGCCACGGCCCATTCGTGATGAACAGCGAGGCCGAGATCCGCGAGGCCATTGCCGACTTCAACGCTGGCCGATTCGGGCGCATGGCGGCTTGACCGTGGCGGCCCCTGTCCTGAAGGCAGGGGCCGCCTTCTGCCCTCCCCTTGCTTCCCCTGGACCAGCGCTTGCGATCACCAGCGCGCAGAGCCGGCGCGGGTGCTTGAAAGTGCACAACACACTTTAGAGACGTGCCAAGGACTCGAATCCAGGCCGAACGGCCCTTTTTCTGGCGACTTGTCGCCACTGGTGTTCATCAGTCGATAACAAGGTTGCTGCTTAACTTCATGTAAGTTACATTGAACAACTCCATTGGTTGACTCGTTTTGTTCTCAACGCCCATGACTTCATCACCCTCTCAGGCACCCGCTGCCGGCAAGCCGCCGTCCACTGTCCCCGACGGACTGGCCCTGTTCCGGCATTGGCTGGAAGCCGAGGGCGCCAAGGGCTGGGATGCCCTGGACACGGCACCCGACAGCGGCTACGAAAAGGTATGGCGTGCCTGGCTGCGCAGCCTGGGCGATGCCGGCATGTCAGCCAAAGAAGGTCCCCCCTCCCCCGCCACGCCGAAAGGCAAAGTCAAGGCGAAGGCCCGCGCCTGGCAACAGGCCACCGCCGTTGATGTCCAGAATTTCCTGCGCCCGCGCGAAGGCCAGTTGTCGGGCCACCAGCCCGGCCGCCGCATCAGCGAGGTCACGCGCAGGCGCTACTGGCGATTGCTGGAACGCATTTACGACCATGCGCTGGACCACGGCTGGGTCAGCGCCAATCCCGCCGCAGGGCTGGCGCCGCAGGAACGCCCACCTGCCGAAGACGGCCAGGGCCATTGCCTTCCCGCGTCGCTGTGGAATGCCCTGCCCCGCCACATACCGATGGCCGACGGCTTTCAGTCGGCGCGCGACCGCGCCATCTTGCTGCTGCTGTACGAACTGGCGCTGGCGCCCGAGGAGGTGCGCGGTCTGTGCTGGCGCGATGTGCAATGCGCCGGACCAGGCGATGGCCTTCCCTGTCAATTGCATATCGATGGCGCACGCGCCGCGCAGCAGCGCACGCTGGATCTGTCGGAAACGGTGGTGAAGGCGCTGCAGGACTGGAAAGGTTTCAGCGCCGGCCAGCGCGGGCCGGAGGCCGTTCAACCCGATGCCACGGTCTTTTATTCGCGTGAGGGGCAGCCGCTGTCGGTGCGCGTGCTGTTCCATGTGGCTTCACAGCTGATACAGCGCGCCCATGCCGCGCAGCCTGCCTCGGCGCAGCAGGCGCCGCTGCACCGCGTCGGCCCGCAGGTGCTGCGCAACACGGCCATCGTGCAGTGGCTGCGCGCGGGCCGTGCCGAGACCGAAGTCGTGCAGTGGATAGGCGTTGACAGCGCGCGCGCCCTGCGCCATCTGCAGCATTACCTGTAGCAGACGGCGCTGGTGCGCAGCGGGCAGTTCGCCCTGGAGTGCGTTCTTAGAACGACACCTTCACGCCCACCGTGATGTTGCGCCCCATCAGCGGCGCAGCGTTCTTGATGAACGAGGTGTGGGCGAAGGCCAGGCGGTTGGTCAGGTTGTTGCCCTTGATGAAGAACTGCCAGGGCATGCCACCCGAGGTGCGCAGCGTGTAGCTGGCAGAGACGTTGAGCATGCCGTAGCCGTCCGTCTCGGTCTCATAGGCGGTGACGCGGTTCTGGCGCAGCACCTGCACCCATTCGGCCTGGGCATCCCAGCCCTTGTAGAAGGTGTCCACGCGCAGGCCCACGCGCGCCGCGGGGATGCGCGGCAAGGCGGAGCCGTCTTCCAGCCGCGCACGCACGGCGTCACCGAACAGGGTCACGCCCCACTGGCGCGACAGCTTCTGGCGCACCTGGCCCTCCACGCCGGTGAAGCGCGCATCGGCCTGGGTGTACTGCAGCAGTTGCAGGCCGTCATGCTCGTCCAGCGTGGCGCCATAGATATAGCCCTTGACGCGATGGTGGAAGGCATTGACGCTGAACGTGGTGTCGCCCGCCGTCTTGCGCAGGCCGATGTCCAGCGCCTGCGAGCGTTCGCGCTTGAGGTCGGCATTGCCGCGCTCGTAGGTGGAAGTCGCCATGTGCAGGCCGTTGGCGTACAGCTCCTCGGCCGTGGGCAGGCGGTTGCCCTGCGTCAGCGAAGCCGAGAGGCTGTAGCCCGGGGTGAACTTCCACACCGAGCCCAGCGAGAACGATGTGCCGCTGTGGCTGCGCGAGATGCCGCTTTGCTGGGCGTCCACGGTCTGGCGCTCGTGGCGCAGCGCAGCTTGCCAGCGCCAGTCCTGCCAGCGGTATTCCTCCAGCAGGTAGATGCTGTTGCGGCGGGTTTCGGTGGGCTGCACATAGGCCTCCTCACCCTCGGCACTGAACTTGCGCTGCACGGTCTGCAGACCGATGACGCCGCGCCAGCCGGCGATGGGCTCCAGCTCTGCCTCCACGCGCAGGTCATGGGCGCGGTTCTTGAACGTGGTGGAGACCTGGCCGCCTTCGATCTCGTCATGGCGATAGTCGGTCCAGCCACCGCGCACGCGCAGCGCCGCGATGCCAGCCGTCGGATTGCGCCATTCGCCGCGCAGATCCCAGCGCTCGCTGTTGAGATCGACCACCGGCACGCTGCCATGGTCGTGATCGTGGTCGTCGCCGCCATGGTCATGCCCGTCCTCGTCGCCGTGGTCATGGCCGCCGCAGTGCAGATGATCGCCATGGGTGTGGCAGCCCTCGAAGCTGTGGTTGTGGCCTGGCAGGCCATAGCGCGCGGTCTGGCGCGTGTAGGCCAGGCCCAGGTAGCCTTGCGTGCCGATCCAGGACAGGCCCAGGCTGCCCGTGTCCGTGCGGTTGAAGCTGCCGCCCACGCGCCCCTGGGACTGGCCGTTGGGCGCCCAGCCGCTGCCCACGCGGTAGTCGCCGGCATCGCGCGCCATGCCCTCGGCGTGGATGGCCAGCTGGCCGGCGCCGCCCGTCAGCGAGAAAGCGCCCGCCGTCTCGCCCGCGCCGGTGCTGCCGCGCAGCTGGGCCGAGCCCGTGATGCCGTTCTTGGGAATCGACGTGGGAATCTTGTCGTCCAGGATGTTGACCACGCCGCCCATGGCGCCACCGCCGCCGTAGATCAGCGCCGAGGGGCCGCGCAGCACCTCGATCTGCGTGGCCAGCATGGGCTCGCTGGCCACGGCATGGTCAGGGCTGATGGTGGAGGCATCGTGCAGCTCGGAGCCATCGCTGAGGATTTGCACGCGCGGGCCGTCCATGCCGCGGATGATGGGCCGGCTTGCGCCTGCGCCGAAATGGCTGGCGTGGATGCCGGGCTCGCCATCCAGCGTCTCGCCCAGCGTGGCCGCCTGCCGCAGCGTGAGCACGTCGCCTTCCAGCACCGTGGCCGGCGTGGACATGTCGGCCGAGGTCAGGCCCAGGCCGCTGGCCTTGACCGTCACCTCATTGAGCACGGGGGCATCACTGCGCGGCGCGCCCGCATCGGCAGCAGCTGCGGCTGCGGGTCCTGCTGCGGGTACGGGGTCGGCAGGCTCTGCCGCCATGGCCAGGCCGCCCGTCGCCGGGCCCAGCACGCCTGCCAGCAGCAGTTGCTGCAGCAGCGGGCGCAGTTTCGTCCTCTCCCCCTGCGCCTTGGCGTCCTGGTGGTATTGCTTTGTTGTCACTCTCATCACTGGTCTTCCCGGCAGCGGCCGGCCACGGCCCTGCGGGCGTGGAAATCCGGGCGCTGCAAAAAATGGCGTCGGAAGCGGACGGCCACGGCGCGCCCTGCAGGCGCATGCGGCCATCCGATCGGATATGCATTCAAGGAACTGCCGGACCTGGGCGCGGCGCCTTGTTGCGATCAATGCAGCAAGGCGCGGCCAAACGGCTGTGCAGGGCCGGCGCATGCAGCGCCAGTCCCGGAGATTCAAGCCGCCAGGTAGACAGTGATGGGATGCGGGGGACCCCGCGCATCGAAGAAGGCCGCCAGCATGCGGCCATCGCGCACGACGACCGGCTGGACGGGTTCGGCCTGCTCGCCCCAGAAAGGCGGCAGCACCACGGCGGATGGCGGCCCCGCCATGCCTTCGTGCAACTGGTCCAGCAGTTGGCAATCCGCCGGGCCGTGGCCCGAGAACAGCGCATGGACCCAATCGACAGGAGCATTGCAGGAAGTGGCAACCACCTCCACCGGGCCATGGAGCGTGGCTGCAGCCAGGCCACCCGCGTGTACCACGCGGTGCATCTGGCCCAGCAGCGGCGCCAGGGCAATGGACCAGACCAGCAGCCAGGCCACCAGCCAGGCCCGACCCGGCACGGCGCCGCGCAACGCAGGCCTTGAGGCCTGCGCTGGCAAGTGACGTTCCGGGGGTTGCAAGGGCATGGAGGGATCAGGGGCTGGATGGGCAGCGCAGAGTGTATGCGCCAATTTGCGGGGCAGGTTTCACCATCCCGTCACAAAGACTGGCGATTGCTCACGGCGCCACACGGCGGGCAGGACCGCACTCAATGCGCATGGCGCATGCCGCAGAACTTGCCCAGCGCCAGGCCCTTGCAATCGGCCTGCATTTGCTTTTGGCATTGCTCGTGGTCGCGGCCGGCGGCCAGGCACTGCGCGGCGGCTTCGTGGGCCTTGGCCATGGCGCGATGGCGTTCCATGTCGGCCCGGGCATGGGCATCGAGCGGCGCCGAGGCGCCCTGCGCCTTGGCGTCCGGCTGGGCTTTCGCGTGGTCGTGGTCATGTGCCTGGGCTGCTGCGGCCAGGAAGACAGCGGCCAGGATCAAGGAAACGAAGCGCAACGGTGCAAGGGTCATGCGAAATCCTGAAGAGCTATGCAAGAGAAGAAAGGGGCTAGGGCGATCGCCTCAGGCGGACGGGGCATTTCGGGAAGGCCCTGCACTGCTGCAGTCCTGGCACAGCCCTGTCACCGCCACATCGATGGCCCGGCCCTGCAGGCCGCTGGCGGCCAGCGCCTGGCGCAGCTGCAGCAAAGCGGCCTGCAGCGGCTCGCCGCCCCCACCGCCCTCGCCGCCCAGCCGAAAAGCGCTGTGGCAATCCGCGCATTCGAAATGCGCAGCGGCATCGGCCTGCCTGGCCGCGCCCGGCACGGACCGGCTGTAGCGGGCCACGCGGGCAGCATCCACGCTGCGGCGCAACACACCGGCTGCCGCCAGGCGGTCCAGCAGCCGGTAGACGGTGACGCGGTTGACCTGCACGCCCTGGGCGTGCAGGGTCGCTTCCACATCGGCTTCGCTCAGGAGTGCGTCGGCCCGCGACTCCCACATCGCCAGCACGGCCCGCGTGGCACGCGTCGAACGCATGCCGGCGGGTATGGGCAAAGAAGTGGGGGTCGGCAAGGACATGGGTGATGAAAGGTCAGGCCGCTGAACACGGCAGGGCAGCCAGGCGGCATTATCGCAACCGGGTTGCATTATGCCTGCGAATCACAACCGCTTACATCACGCGCCGCCACCCGCTCACGGCTTGACCCAGCGCGCAAAGGCGCCCCGGAACTTCTGCACCTTGGGCCCCACGACAAAGGCGCAGTAGCCCTGGTTGGGATGGTTGAGGAAGTAGTCCTGGTGGTAGTCCTCTGCCGGCCAGTAGCTGGCCAGGGGCTGCACCTCGGTGACGATGGGCGCGTCGTAGGCGCCGGCCTGCGTGAGTTCGGAGATCAGCGTGCGCGCCACTTCGGCCTGTTGCTCATTCGTGGTGTAGATGCCGCTGCGGTACTGCGTGCCCACATCATTGCCCTGGCGGTTGAGCGTGGTCGGGTCGTGCGTGCCGAAGAACACGGTGAGCAGGTCGCGCAGCGGGATCACGGCTGGATCGAACTGCACGCGGATGACCTCGGAATGGCCGGTCTCGCCGGTGCAGATGTCTTCGTAGCTGGGATCGTCCAGATCGCCATTGGCGTAGCCGCTTTGCACGTCGCTCACGCCGCGCACGCGGTCGAAAACGGCTTCGGTGCACCAGAAACAGCCGCCGCCCAGATAAATGGTTTCAGTCGCCATATGCGCCTTTTCTGTGAAGAAATCGAAAAAATGACCACACGCAATGCATGCGGGCCGTCGCTCCTACAGGTTAGCCCATGCACAAGCCAGGTGACGACGAACGGTTCTGCGGTTACGATAACTAACCCATCAGTCATTAATTTTCCGTGACCGACTCCCCCGCCTCTTCACCCGCCCCCGCCGAGCCTTCCGGAAAGCGCAGCCGCCGCAAGCAGGAGCGTCCCGGCGAGTTGCTGGAAGCGGCGCTCGACCTCTTCGTGGAAAAGGGCTACGCCGCCACCCGCGTCGAAGAAGTCGCCGCCCGCGCCGGGGTCTCCAAGGGCACGCTGTTCCTCTATTTCGCGAGCAAGCAGGAGCTTTTCAAGGCCGTGGTGCGCCACAGCATCGCGGGCCGCTTCGGCGAGTGGAGCGAAGAGCTCGACAACTACTGCGCGCCTTCAACCGATCTGCTGCGCTACTGCTTCAAGTCCTGGTGGGAACGCATCGGCAGCACCAAGGCGTCGGGCATCACCAAGCTCATGCTCAGCGAGGCGGGCAATTTTCCCGAGCTGTCTCAGTTCTACCACCAGGAAGTGGTTCTTCCAGGCCATGAGCTGATCCGGCGCATCCTGCAACGCGGGGTCGAGCGCGGCGAGTTCCGGCCCATGGATCTGGACCTGTCCGTGCACTGCGTGGTCGCCCCGATGATGTTTCTGATGATCTGGAAGCATTCGCTGGGCGGCTGCCTGCCCCATGGCGACTTCGATCCCGAGCAGTTTCTGGAATCCCAGATCGACTATCTGCTGCATGGCATGTGCCAGCCCCTTGCAGCCACCACACCACCCTCCTCCCCGCCCACACCATGAAGCGTCGCACCGGCTGGCTGATCGGCCTGGCCTTACTGATCGCCATCGGCGCCAGCGTATGGCGCGCCGCATCCACCCGGCACAGCAAGCAAAGCGCCATCGCCGCAGCCACCCAGCCGCGCGAGATGCCGGTGCGCGTGGGTCCGCAGGAGGTGGTGCAGCTGCAGCCGCGCCAGCTGCAATTGACCGTGCCCGTCAGCGGCGTGGTGCAGGCCGTGCGCAGCGCCGTGGTCAAGGCCTATGTGGCCGGCGAGCTGCGCGGCCTGCAGGTGCGCGAGGGCGACAGCGTGCGCAAGGGCCAGGAACTGGCCCGCGTGGACGCCACCGAGGTCGAGGCCCGCTGGCGCCAGACCCGCCAGCAGGCCGATGCGGCCCAGGCGCAGCTGCAGCTATCCCAGCGCCAGCACGACAACAACCAGGCCCTGGTCACGCAAGGCTTCATTTCGACCACGGCGCTGGCCACCTCCCAATCCAACCTCGACGCCGCACGCGCCAACCTGGCCGCCGCCCAGGCCGCCGCCGATGTGGCCCGCAAGAGCGTGACCGACAGCGTGCTGCGCAGCCCCATGGACGGGCAGGTCGCGCAGCGCCTGGTGCAGGACGGCGAGCGCGTGGGCGTGGAAACGCGGGTGCTGGAGATCGTCGATCCGTCCGACCTCGAAGTCGTGGCCCAGCTGGCGCCCGCCGATTCGGTGCGCGTGCAGGTCGGCCAGCAGGCCCAGTTGCAGGTCCAGGGCGCGGGCGACGATGTGGCCGCCGTGCCCGCGCGCGTGGTGCGAATCAACCCCAGCGCCCAGGCAGGTTCGCGCAGCGTGGCCGTCTATCTGCGTGTGCAGGCTGCACCGGTCAACGCAGGCGCCGCCGGCAGATCCATCCCCATCGTGCGCCCGGGCCTGTACCTGCAGGGCAGCATTGTCACCGGGCAGACCGAACAGCTGGCCGTGCCCCTGACCGCCGTGCGCACCGACCAGCCCCAGCCCTATGTGCAGTTGCTGCAGCCTGCGGGCGAGTCCGAAGCGGACAAGAGCCTGCTGCGCGTGCAGCACCGCCCGGTCACGCTGGGCAGCCAGAGCGCGCAGGATGGCGCCACCTGGATTGCCGTGTCCAGCGGCCTGCAGGCCGGTGACCGGGTACTGGCCGGCAGCGTGGGCGGCCTGCGCGCGGGCACGGCGGTGCAGATGCAGCAAATGCAGCAGGCCCCGCAGCCCCAGGCTGCGCCAGCCCCCGGAGCCCGCTGACCATGTGGTTCACGCGCGTCAGCCTGGCCAACCCTGTGTTCGCCACCATGCTCATGCTGGCCCTCATGGTGCTGGGTGTGTTTTCCTACCAGCGACTCAAGGTGGACCAGTTCCCGAATGTGGACTTCCCCGTGGTCGTGGTCACGGTGGACTATCCGGGCGCCTCGCCCGAGATCGTGGAGTCCGAGGTCACCAAGAAGATCGAGGAAGGCGTCAACTCCATTGCCGGCATCAACGCGCTGACCTCGCGCAGCTATGAGAGCACCAGCGTCGTCATCATCGAATTCCAGTTGCATGTCGATGGCCGCCGCGCTGCCGAAGACGTGCGCGAGAAGGTGGCCTCGGTGCGCCCCACCCTGCGCGACGAGGTCAAGGAGCCGCGCGTGCTGCGCTTCGATCCGGCCAGCTCGCCCATCTGGTCCGTGGCCGTGCTGCCCCAGGCCGATGCCGGCGCCAAGGCGCCCGATGCCGTCGCGCTGACCAGCTGGGCCGACCAGGTCCTCAAGAAGCGGCTGGAGAACGTGCGCGGCGTGGGCGCCGTCAACCTGGTGGGCGCCACGCCGCGCGAAATCAACATCTACCTGCAGCCCGAGGCGCTGGAAGCCTATGCCATCACGCCCGACCAGATCGTGAACGCCGTGCGCAGCGAGAACCAGGACCTGCCGCTGGGCGCCATCCGCTCGCGCGAGCAGGAACGCGTGGTGCAGATCGACGCACGCATGAAGCGCCCGCAGGACTTCGAGCGCATCATCGTCGCCCAGCGCGGCGGCGCTCCCGTGCGGCTGGGCCAGCTGGCCCGCGTGCAGGATGGCGCGGGCGAACTGGAAACCGTGGCCCTGTACAACAGCAGCCGCACCCTGCTGCTGTCCGTGCAGAAGGCCCAGGACGAGAACACCATCGAAGTCGTGGACGGCCTGAACGCCACGCTGCGCGAGATCGCCGCCGAAGTGCCGGCCGGCGTGCGGCTGGAGCCGATTGCCGACAGCGCCCGCCCCATCCGCGTGGCCGTCAACAACGTGCGCCAGACGCTGATCGAGGGCGCGGCACTGACGGTGCTCATCGTCTTCCTGTTCCTGAACTCCTGGCGCTCCACGGTGATCACGGGGCTGACGCTGCCCATTGCGCTGATCGGCACCTTTTTGTTCATGTACTGGTTCGGCTTCTCGATCAACATGATCACGCTGATGGCGCTGTCGCTGTGCGTGGGCCTGCTGATCGACGACGCCATCGTGGTGCGCGAGAACATCGTGCGCCACGTGCAGATGGGCAAGGACGCGCATGCGGCCGCGCTCGACGGCACGCAGGAGATCGGCCTGGCCGTGCTGGCCACCACGCTGTCCATCGTGGCGGTGTTCCTGCCCATCGGCTTCATGGGCGGCATCATCGGCAAGTTCTTCCACGAATTCGGCATCACCATCGTGGCGGCCGTGATGATCTCCATGTTCGTGAGCTTCACGCTGGACCCCATGCTCTCCAGCGTCTGGCATGACCCGACCATCCACGCCCATGGCGACAAGCGCGGCAACAGCCTCTACGACCGCACGCTGGGACGGGTCACGGCCTGGTTCGAGCGCGCTACCGACTCGCTGTCCCACTTCTACCAGGACGTGCTGGGCTGGGCGCTGCGTCACAAGATCACCACGCTGGCGGCGGCGCTGGCCATCTTCGTGGCCAGCATCTTCCTGGTGCCGCTGCTGGGCACGGAATTCGTGCCCAAGGCCGATTTCTCGGAAACCACGGTGAGCTTCAACACGCCCGTGGGCTCGTCCATCGAGGCCACGGAGGCCAAGGCCCGCCAGGTCGATGCCATCATCCGCGCCCTGCCCGAGGTCCGCTACACGCTGGCCACCATCAACACCGGCACGGCCCAGGGCAAGATATACGCCAGCATCTACATCCGCTTGCTGGACCGCCACCTGCGCCAGCGCAGCGGCGATGAACTGTCGGGCGTGCTGCGCGAGCAGCTGCAAAGCGTGCCCGGCATCACCGTCACCCATGTGGGCCAGCGCGAACCCGTGGGCGGGCAAAAACAGGTCGAATTCTCGCTGCAGGGCCCGGACCTGGGCGAGCTGGAGCGCCTGAACCGCGTGGTGATGGAGCGCCTGCGCGGCATTCCCGGACTGGTGGACCTGGACAGCAGCCTCAAGCCCGACAAGCCCGTGATCGACATCACCGTGCGGCGCGATGCGGCCGCCGACCTGGGCCTGTCGGTAGGCTCCATGGCCGCCGCTCTGCGCACCTGGGTGGCGGGCCAGACCGTGGGCAACTGGCGCGCCAGCGACGACCAGACCTATGACGTCAAGGTGCGCCTGGCGCCCGAGTCGCGCAGCACGCCCCAGGACCTGGAGCGCCTGCCCTTCGCCCTGCCCTCCACCTCGGGCGATGGCAGCATGCGCATCGTGCGGCTGAACCAGGTGGCCACCGTCACGCCCGGCACCGGCCCCAGCCAGATCAACCGCCGCGACATGACGCGCGAGGTCGCCTTCAGCGGCAACGTTTACCTGCGCTCCAGCGGCGAGGTCTCGGCCGACATCCGCAATGCCCTGGCCGACATCGCCCTGCCACCCGGCTACCGCACGCAGTTCAGCGGCGCCACCAAGAGCATGTACGAATCGTTCGGCTATGCGGTGTCCGCCCTGGCGCTGGCCATCATCTTCATCTACATGATCCTGGCCAGCCAGTTCAAGAGCTTCCTGCAGCCGCTGGCGCTGATGACCTCGCTGCCGCTGACGCTGATCGGCGTGGTGCTGGCGCTGATGATGTTCGGCTCGGCCCTGTCCATGTTCTCCATCATCGGCGTGGTCATGCTCATGGGACTGGTCACCAAGAACGCCATCTTGCTGGTGGACTTCGCCATCCGCGCGCGCGGCCCGCACAGCGACCCGGACACCGGCCAGATCCGCGACGGCCTGCCGCGCGAGCAGGCCCTGCTGCTGGCGGCGCGCGTGCGGCTGCGCCCCATTCTGATGACCACGCTGGCCATGATCTTCGGCATGGTGCCGCTGGCCTTCGCACTCAGCGAAGGCTCCGAGCAGCGCGCGCCCATGGGCCAGTCGGTGATCGGCGGCGTGGTCACCTCGTCGCTGCTGACCCTGGTGGTCGTGCCCGTGGTCTATTGCTACCTTGACGACTTCTCCCAGTGGCTGCGGCGCCTGTGGAACGGCAACCGGCACGACGCGGCACCCGGCCAAGGCGCCGCCAGCGCCCCCACCCCGCCGCGAGACTCGTAGAATCAAAGGTTTGTCCTGACAAGTCTTTCTCCGGAGATACCCCATGAGCCTGCCCCTGAACAGCCTGCCCGAACACCACAGCGCCCAAGCGCACGCGCGCTACAACATGATCGAGCAACAGATCCGCCCCTGGAACGTGCTTGATGAAGAAGTGCTGGCGCTGCTGGGCAAGGTGCACCGCGAGAATTTCGTGCCGCCCGAGCATGCCGGCCTGGCCTTCATGGACCTGGAAATCCCCCTGGTCGCCCCGGCCGAGGAAGCCGCCGCCAAGGGCTGGTGCATGCTGGCCCCGCGCATCGAGTCCCGCATGCTGCAGGACCTGAAGATCAAGCCCACCGACCGCGTGCTGGAAATCGGCGCCGGCTCGGGCTACATGGCCGCCCTGCTGGCCGCCCAGGCCAAGGAAGTCGTGACACTGGAGATCGTGCCCGAGCTGGCCGAGATGGCCCGCGAGAACCTGCTGGGCGCCGGCATCACCAATGCCGAGGTCAAGTTGGCCGATGGCGCCACGGCAGCGGCCGCTCTGGGCCAGTTCGACGCCATCGTGCTCAGCGGCTCGGTCGCCCAGGTGCCGCAGGCCCTGCTGGCCCAGCTCAACGACGGCGGCCGCCTGGCAGCCATCGTCGGCCAACTGCCCATGATGCGTTTCACGCTGGTGCAAAAGAACGGCCACCAGTTCGAAACCAGCCAGCCCTGGGACGTGGTGACCGCACGCCTGGCCAACTTCGAAGAGCCTTCGCGCTTCACGTTCTGAAATCCGCCACGGCGGCCGGGGTCCAGAGGATTTCGGCCGCTGCGGCAACTCCACTCCATTCCGCAAGGATCTTTCCGATGCTTCCCCAAGTGCCTCCCGCGCAACTCAACGATTGGCTGAACCAGCACTCCAGCGGCTCCGATGCCCTGCCCCTGGTGCTGGACGTGCGCGAGCCCTGGGAAGTGGCCCAGGCCAGCGTACGCCCCGAGGGCTTCGAGCTGCGCTGCATCCCCATGGGCGAGATTCCCTCGCGCCTGCAGGAACTCGATCCGGATCACCCCACAGCCTGCCTGTGCCATCACGGCGCACGCAGCATGCATGTCGCTGCCTTCCTGATGAACAACGGCTTCGAGACCGTGGCCAATATCAGCGGAGGCATCGATGCCTGGTCGCGCGAGCGCGACCCAGGCGTGCCGCGCTACTGAGCGGCAACACGCAAAAGAAACCCGGGACACGGCGGCACACCCGCCGTCCCCGGTGCTTCGTGACGACTGTGTTTTGATTCGAGGACCTCTATGCCCCTGCTTCGGCCCCTTGCCCCTGTCGCTTCCGCCCTGACCCGCCCATACGCCTGGCCCCTGCGCCACATGGCCTTGCTGCTGTGCGCGGCCGGCATGGGCTCGGCCCTGGCGCAAGCTCCTGCCCCAGCCGTCCTTGCGCCCGCCCCTGCGGCCCCGCAGTCTGCCCTGCCCTCTCTGACAGCCTCTGCGGCCTCGGGCCAGAACCTGTCCGAACTGGTGGCCAAGGCCCGCGGCTACGACGCCCAGTGGCAGGCCCAGCAGGCCGACGCCCAGGCCGCCGCCAGCCGCGCCGAGCAGGCACGCTCGGGCCTGTTGCCCAGCGTGGGCCTGCAGGCCGGTGCCAACACCTCGCATGTGGAAGTCAGCGTGCTGCCGGGGAGCTTTCGCTCGCCCCAGCAGAACCTGCAGCTCAGCGCCCAGCAGCCGCTGTACCGCCCGGCCAACAAGATCGCCTACGACCAGGGCCAGCGCGGCGTGGACGTGGCGCGCGCCCAGTTGGACAGCGGCGAGCAGAACCTGCTGGTTCGCGTGGCCCAGGCCTACTTCGATGTCCTCGGCGCCCAGGACAGCCTGGCCGTGGTCAAGGCACAGAAGGCGGCCATTGCACAGCAGCTGGAATTTGCCAAGCGCAACTTCGAGGTCGGCACGGCCACCATCACCGACTCGCGGGAAGCCCAGGCCCGGTTCGACCTGGCCGGCGCGCAGGAAATCGCCGCCGAGAACGATCTGCGCGTCAAGCGTCTGGTGCTGGACCAGATCGTTGGCGCCGTGGGCACCGTGCCCCGCCCCCTGGCCCAGCCGCTGCAGTTGCCGGCCCTGATGCCCGCCGATGCCCAGTCCTGGGTGGACACCGCACTGCAAGGCCAGCCCCAGCTGCGCCAGGCCCGCCTGGCGCTGGACATCGCGCAGCTGGAAACGAAGAAAGCCGAGGCCGGTCACAAGCCTACCGTGGACCTGCAGGCCGGCTACGTGGTCAACCGCTATCCCAATGGCTCGGTCACACCGCAGATCGGCACCAGCTACCGCACCAATGCCGCCAGCGTGGGCGTGGTCATGAACCTGCCCCTGTTCGCCGGCTTTGCCGTGCAAAACCGCATCAAGGAAACCCTGGCGCTGGAAGACAAGGCGCGGGCACAGCTGGACGACGCCCAGCGCAACGTGGAGCAGAGCACGCGCACGGCCTTCTTCGGCGTGCAGTCGGGCCAGGCCCAGGTCAAGGCGCTGGAGGCCGCGCTGGCGTCCAGCCAGAGCGCGCTGGACGCCAACAAGCTCGGCTACGAGGTCGGCGTGCGCATCAACATCGACGTGCTCAACGCGCAAAGCCAGCTCTACCAGACCCAGCGCGACCTGGCCCTGGCGCGCTACCAGGTGCTGCTGGGCCAGCTCAAGCTGCGCCAGGCCGCCGGCACGCTCAGCGACGACGACCTGCGCGCCATCGATGCGCTGTCGCTCCGCGCGCCAGCCCCTTGAATCCCTGAAGCGCCCGCACGGCCGGCATTGCCCCGGGCTGATGCCCGGCCGCCGCGGGCCGCGCGCCTGGCGCAGCAGTCCTGTGCTCTGGCAAAGCCGAGGCACGCAAACCCGCCACGACCAGCATCCAGGCAGCCAGCGCGCACAGCGCCGCCAGACGACTCAGCAAGGAACAGCGGGAGAGTCTTGGCATGCGCGCCTTGCCTTCGTGGGAGTTGTCGAGCGGGCCACTGTGGCAAACCAGCCTGAAGACCTGCCCCGGGTTTCCTGAAGGGATGCTGAAGCGCCTGAGCCCCGCCTTGACCGATACTCGCGGCAGCCCTCCCGCAGGCGCCGGTCCACGGCATGGGAGCGGCACAGGAAACACACGATGAGACTGCTGCTGGTGGAGGACGATCTGGATCTGGGCAATGGCGTGCGCATCGCATTGGGCGATCACGCCATGGACGTGGTCTGGGTGCGCCGCCTGTCCGATGCGCTGCGCACGCTGGAGCAGCAAAGCTTCGAGATGGTGTTGCTGGACCTGGGCCTGCCCGATGGCGACGGCATCAGCCTGCTCACGCGCCTGCGCCGCGAATGGCGCCGCCTGCCCGTGCTGATCCTGAGCGCACGCGACAGCCTGCACGACCGGCTGCACGGCCTGGACAGCGGCGCCGATGACTATCTGGTCAAGCCCTTTGCCCTGGCCGAACTGGTGTCACGCGTGCGCGCCCTGGCACGCCGCAGCTATGGGCAGGGCGACGGAACGCTGCATCTGCGCGGCCTGTCGCTGCACGAGCCCACGCGCCGTGTCAGCGTTGCCGGCCAGAACGTCGAGCTGTCCCGCTGCGAATTCGACCTGCTGGCCCTGCTGCTGCGGCGCATGGACCGCGTGGTCACGCGCAGCGGCATCGAGGAGGAAGTCATTCCGGGCGGCAGCGCCAACGGCAGCAATGCCCTGGAAGTGCATGTCTCCAACCTGCGCCGCAAGATCGGGCCGGGCTTCATACGCACGGTGCGCGGCATTGGCTATGTCATCGACTCGCAGCCGATGGCCCCCCTGTCCTGACCATGACATCGCACACCCTGCAGGGGCAACAGGCCAGCCCGAGATGGCGCCGCTGGCTGCAGCCCACCCTGGGCCGGCGGATGCTGCTGGCCCAGATGGGCGTGCTCACCGCGATCTGGACCGCGTTGCTGGTGGCAGCCATCTACATGGCCCACTTCCACAATGAATTGCTGGTCAGCAAGCCTGTCTACGAACTTGTCATGGCAGTGGCCGAGGACCTGGCCGACCTTCCGGACCGCCAGCAGCACAGCCTGGCCGCGCTGGACACGGCCCTGCGCCATGAGTACGGCGACGGAGACGACGACATCCGCTTCACGCCCACGCTGCTGGTCTGGCAGCGCGGCCAGCTCCTGTACCGCTCGCCCACGCCGGCACCCACGCTGCGCAACCGCGTGCTGGACACGGTCGAGGACATAGATTTCGAAGGGCAGACCTGGCGCATGAGCACGCTGCGCTCGGCCTCGGGCCAGACCGAAGTCACGCTGATGCTGCCGTCCTTCAAGGAACTGCTGATCACCCTCAACACCCGCAGCTACTACCTGCTGCCGCTGCTGATCAGCCTGCCCTTCCTGGCCTTTCCTGCCTGGTGGTCGGTACGCGCGGCGCTGCGCCCGCTGCGCCGCGTGGGCGACGAGCTGGCCACACGCGGCCCCGACGACCTCAGCGCGCTCACCTATGCGCCGCCACACGCCGAGCTGCGGCCGCTGGTGCAGGACATCAACGCCCTGCTGGCCCGCGTGCGCTCCAGCAGCGAGCGCGAGCGCAACCTGATTGCCGATGCAGCCCACGAACTGCGCACGCCGCTCGCAGCCATGCACGTCAACGTCGAGGCCCTGCTGCGCCTTGGCAGCGAACCGCGTCAGCAGGAACTCATGGACAGCCTGCTGCGCAGCAACCAGCGCGCCAGCCGCATGGTGGCCCAGCTGCTGCAGCTCATGCGCAGCGAGACCGAAGCGCCCGGCATGGCCATGCAGCCGCTGCGCCTGGACCTGCTGCTGGAAGACCGGCTCGCCGCACTCGACGCCCTGGCCTGCCGCCGCCCGGTGGAACTGGCCCTGGAAGCCAGCGAGCCACTGAGCGTGATGGGCGAACGCGAAGGCCTGGTCTCGCTGATCGACAACCTCGTGGACAACGCCATCAAATACAGCCCCGCGCACGCCACCATCAGCGTGCGCCTGCAGCGCCAGGGCGACCAGGCCGTGCTCCAGGTGCGCGACCGTGGCCCGGGCATCGCCGAGGCCTGGCGCCAGCGCGTCTTCGACCGCTTCTTCCGCGTACCCGACCAGAGCCAGAGCGGCAGCGGCCTGGGCCTGGCCATCGCCAGGACCGTGACCGAGCGGCACGGCGGCAGCATCGAGCTGCTCAGTGCGGAGGATGGAGGGCTGCTGGCGAGTGTGAGCCTGCCCGTTCTGCAGGACGCCGGCTGATTCAGCCTGCGGATACCGCCAGCTGAAAACCTAGGGCTCAGCGCAACGGTTGGGACTGCAACAGCCCGGCCACCGCCTGCGCCGTGGCCTGTGCGGCCCCGCGGTGCTGGTCCAGGAAGCCGCGCGCCTGGGCCACGGCATGGGCGTGGGACTGGCGGTCCCCGGCCAGGTCCACGGCCAGGCGCAGCCCGTGCTCCAGGTCGGGCGCCCGCAGCGCGGCGCCGGCTTCGCAGGCCAGGTCCGAGGCTTCGCTGAAGTTGAAGGTATGCGGCCCCAGCACCACGGGGCAGTCGCAGGCCAGGGCCTCGATGAGGTTCTGGCCGCCCAGCGGCGCAAAGCTGCCGCCCATGAGCGTGGCGTCGGCCAGGCCGTAGTACAGGGCCATCTCGCCCAGCGAATCACCCAGCCAGATGTCGATGTCATCCGCCGCAGCCCCGCAGGGCGGGCCACCCACCCACTGGCTGCGGCGCGAGACATGCAGGCCGCCGCCAGCCAGCAGCGCCGCCACTTCGTCAAAGCGCTGCGGATGGCGCGGCACGACCAGCCATTGCACGGCCCGGCCTGCCGGCCCCAGCGTGCGCAGGGCGGACAGCAGCATGGCCTCCTCGCCCTCGCGGCTGCTGGCCAGCAGCACCACAGGGCGGGACAGGCCGGACTTCCACTGCCGGGCGCGCTCCAGCAGCGCGGCGTCCGGACGCGCATCGAATTTCAGGTTGCCGAGCACGCCGCGCACGGGCGCACCCAGCAGGCGCAGGCGCCGGGCATCGTCCTCGGTCTGCGCCCAGGCGGCGGCCAGGGCGGCATAGGTGGGCCGCGCCAGCGGCGCCACGCGCAGCGCCTGGCCCAGTGATTTGTCGCTGAGCCGTGCGTTGGCCAACGCCAGCGGCACGCCTTCTTCGCGGCAGATGGCAACCAGGTTGGGCCACACTTCGGTCTCCATGAGCACGCCGACTGCGGGCCGGAATTGCTGCACGAAGCGGCGCACGGCCGCTGGGGTATCCCAGGGCTGCCAGACCTGCAGGTCGCCGGACTGCAGCAGCCGGCGGCCTTCGGTGCGGCCCGTGGCCGTGCCATGGGTCAGCAGCAGGCGCATGCCGGGCAGGCGCTCGCGCAGCGCGGTCAGCAAGATGGCGGCAGCGCGCGTCTCACCCAGCGATACGGCATGGATCCAGATCCACCGGCCGCGTCCGTCCTGCCCCAGCGTGGCCGGCTGGTAGCGGCCAAAACGCTCGGGAATGTGCTCGGCATAGACGGGTTCGGCCTCGGCGCGGCGCAGCAGCTTGCGGCGCAGCAGCGGCTGCGCCGCCCAGGTCACGGCGCTGTACAGCGCGCGCGCCCAGGACGTGGGAGAGCGTGAAGTCATCGCCTGGCGCGCAAATCAGTGCGCGGCGCCGCCAACTTGCGCGCCGGGCTTGACGCGCTCCAGCAGCGCCAGCATCTGCGCCTCGATGCGCGACAGCGCCTCCTGGGTCTGGCCCTCGAAGCGCAGCACCAGCACGGGCGTGGTGTTGCTGGCGCGGATCAGGCCGAAGCCGTCGGCCCAGTCCACGCGCAGGCCGTCGATGGTGCTGACCTGGGCCGGTGCGGCAAAGGTCTCGGCGGCCAGGGCCTGCAGTTCGGCGGCCAGGCGATGGGGCTCGCCTTCGGCGCAGGCCACATTCAGTTCAGGGGTGGAAAAGCTGGTGGGCAGCGCGTTGAGCAAGGCGCTGGGGTCGGTCTCGCGGCTGACGATCTCCAGCAGGCGGCAGCCCGCGTAGGTGCCGTCATCGAAGCCATACCAGCGCTCCTTGAAGAAGATGTGGCCGCTCATCTCGCCGCCCAGCGGCGCGTCCAGTTCCTTCATGCGGGCCTTGACCAGGGAGTGCCCGGTCTTGAACATCACGGGCTCGCCCCCTGCCTCGCGGATGGCGGGCGCCAGGCGCTGCGTGCATTTCACGTCGTAGACGATGCTGCCGCCCGGCACGCGCGAGAGCACGTCCTTGGCAAACAGCATCATCTGGCGGTCGGGAAAGATGTTCTGGCCGTCCTTGGTGACGATGCCCAGGCGGTCGCCGTCACCGTCGAAGGCCAGGCCCAGTTCGGCGTCCGAGGTGCGCAGCGCCTCGATCACGTCGCGCAGGTTCTCAGGCTTGCTGGGGTCGGGATGGTGGTTGGGGAATTCACCGTCCACTTCGGAGAACAGCTCGATCACCTCGCAGCCCAGGGCGCGGAAGATGCCGGGCGCCGAGGCACCGGCCACGCCGTTGCCGCAGTCCACCACGATCTTGATGGGGCGCGCCAGCTTCACGTCGCCCACGATGCGCGCCTGGTAGTCGGCCTGCACATCGGCGCGGCGCACGCTGCCGGTGCCCGTGATCGTCCAGTCATCGCTTTCGACACGGCGGCGCAGGGCCTGGATTTCCTCGCCGTAGATGGCGCGGCCGGCCAGCACCATCTTGAAGCCGTTGTAGTCCTTGGGGTTGTGGCTGCCCGTGACCTGGATGCCCGAGCGCGCCAGTGTGCTGGCCGCGTAGTACAGCATGGGGGTGGTGGCCAGGCCGATGTCGATCACCTCGATGCCGACCTCGGTCAGGCCGGCGATCAACGCCGCGGACAGCGAGGGTCCCGACAGGCGGCCATCGCGTCCCACGGCCACCACGGTCTCGCCGGCCGCCAGGGCCGCCATGCCGAAGGCGCGGCCCACGCCGAGCGCGACCTCCTCGTTGAGCGTGGACGGCACGATGCCGCGGATGTCATAGGCTTTGAAGATGGAAGATGCGACCTGCACGTCGAAAACGCTTTCTCGTCGGTTGAAAACAGGGCGCCGCAGCCCGGAACCTGGCCCGGCTGCGGCCCAAGCCGCAATTGTAGGCGCGGCAGGCTTGTAGGCGCGGCAGGCGCAGGGGCGCCGGCGCACATCACCCCGGCTGCAAGCGGTTGCGGCGCGCGCCCTGCCTCACAGCTGCTGCTGCACCTGGGCCAGCGCAGCCGGGTCTTCCATGGTGCTGAGGTCGCCCGGGTCGCGCCCCTCGGCCACGGCCTGCATGGCGCGGCGCAGCAGCTTGCCGCTGCGCGTCTTGGGCAGCGCACTGACGAAGACCACGCGCGAGGGCCGGGCCACGGCGCCCAGGCGTGCATCGACCAGCTTCATCACATCGGCCTGCAGCGCCGAGCGCTCGGCCTCGCCCTCCAGCGCCGTCCGGGGCACGGCAAAGGCCAGCGCCACCTGGCCCTTGAGCGTATCGGCCACGCCGACCACGGCGACTTCGGCCACCTGGGGGTGGGCGGAGATGCATTCCTCGATCTCGCGCGTGCCCAGACGGTGGCCGGCCACGTTGATCACGTCGTCCGTGCGGCCCAGGATGAAGAAGTAGCCGTCCTCGTCGCGAATGCCCCAGTCGAATGTGCTGTAGACCATGCGGCCCGGAATGCTCTTCCAGTAGGTATTGACGAAGCGCTGATCGTCACGCCAGACGGTCTGCATGCAGCCCGGCGGCAGCGGTCCCTCGATGGCCAGCACGCCCTTTTGCCCGGCGCCGAGCAGTTCCTCACCCGTGGCCTCGTCGATCAGTTTCACGTCATAGCCATAGACGGCCTTGCCGGGACTGCCGAAGCGCGTGGTCTGCTGCTCCACGCCGTTGCACAGCGTGAGGATGGGCCAGCCGGTCTCGGTCTGCCAGTAGTTGTCGATGATGGGCTTGCCCAGGGCCTGGCTGATCCACTGCGCCGTGGGCTCGTCCAGCGGCTCGCCGGCCAGCCACAGCGCCTTGAGGCTGGAGATATCGTGGCGGTGCAGGTACTCGGCATCGTGCTTCTTGAGCACGCGGATGGCCGTGGGCGCCGAGAACATGTGGGTGACCCGGTACTTCTCCACGATGCTCCACCAGATGCCTGCGTCGGGGCGTATGGGCAGGCCCTCGTAGAGCACGGTGGCCATGCCTGCGATCAGCGGCGCATAGATGATGTAGCTGTGGCCCACGACCCAGCCGATGTCGCTGGTGCAGAAAAAAGTCTGCCCTGCCTCGGCCCCGAAGATCAGCGGCATGCTGGCGGCCAGCGCCACCGTGTAGCCGCCCGTATCGCGCTGCACGCCCTTGGGGCGCCCCGTGGTGCCGCTGGTGTAGAGCGTGTAGCTGGGGTCGGTGGATTCCACCCAGGTGCAGGCGACCTGGGCGTCGGCGTGCAGCGCACGCAGGCTGGTCCAGTCGTGGTCACGGCCGGCGCGCATGGGCGCAGGCGCCAGGCCACGGTCCACGATGAGCACGGCCGCTGGCTTGTGGCTGGCCAGTTGCAGGGCCTCGTCCAGCAAGGGCTTGTAGGCCACGACGCGCCCGCCGCGCGAGCCCGCGTCGGCACTGACGATGACCTTGGGCTCGGCATCGTCGATGCGCGAGGCCAGCGCCGCCGAGGCAAAGCCGCCGAACACCACCGAATGGATGGCACCCAGCCGCGCGCAGGCCAGCATGGCAAAGGCCGCCTCGGCAATCATGGGCATGTAGATCTGGACGCGGTCGCCCTTTTGCACGCCCAGCGACTGCAGCACGGCGGCCATGCGCTGCACCTCGGCATGCAGTTCGCGGTAGGTGTAGACCTTTTCCGTGCCGGTCTCGGTGGAGATGGCGATCAGCGCGTTCTGGTCGGCGCGCTCGGCCAGGTGCCGGTCCACGGCGTTGTGGCAGAGATTGGTCTGCCCCCCGACAAACCACCTTGCAAACGGCGGATTGTCGTAGTCGCAGATGCGCTGGGGCGGCACATGCCAGTCGATGCGGCGGGCCTGCTCGGCCCAGAAGGCATCGCGCTCCTCAATGGAGCGGCGGTGGAAATCGTCGAAACGCGGGGCCATTGTCTGTCTCCTGTCGTTGTCATGGATTGGCGGCTTCTGAATTCATAATTATTCATAATGCGCTTGCCAAAAGCTGACAACTCTGCGCTGCTCGGGCAGACAGGCCCCTTCAAACTCAGAAGCTGTAGCGCAGGCCGACCGAGATCTCGCTGGAACTCAGCTTGGCGCGCATCTGCTCATCCTGCAGGCCACGGACATTGGTGAAGTTGTTGGCGCCGCTGTGGGTCTTGCCCAGGCCCACATAGCGATAGCCCAGGTCGATGCTGACCTTTCGAATCGGCGAGTAGCTGACGCCAAAGCCCAGCGCATAGGCCAGATTGTTCTGGGAATCGCTGAAGTACTGGCGATTCGGATTGCCTTGCCAGCCGCTGGACTGCAGGTGGGCCAGGCCCAGGCCCGCCGTGCCGTACACGGAGAACTGCGCGTTCAGGGGGAAATCCTTGTACGCATTGATCATCAGGCGCTGAGAACGGATGCTGTGGTGATTGAAGCTCGTGGGAAAACGCGTGGAGCCGCTGGTGAATTCGTTGCTCCTGGGCAGGGTGTATTCGGCTTCCAGGCGCCAGTCCGACGGGAGCTGATAGCCCAGGGCCAGAGAGCCGCCTGTAGCGCGGCGGCTTTCATCACCAGGCACGAACTGCCCCAGCCCGGGGCGGGCGCTGGAGTCCATGTCGTGGGCCTTGTAGTTGGCAGAATTGATGCGAACGGCGCCATAGAAATGGTCGGCAGCCAAAACGCTGCCCGAGGCGGTCAGGATCAGGGCGGTGAAGGTCAGAACGTGCTTCATACAGTCTCTCTTGGGGGAATGCCGCCACTGTAGAAAAACGCCCTGCCCGCGCCTATTCGGCCGGCTACGCACGCAGCTCCGTAGAACTACGCGGTGCAGCGACAGCCCGCCTCCCAAGAACAGACAGGCCACCATGAAAAAAGGCGCTCCAAAGAGCGCCCCAAGACGGCGGACCCAGGAACCCGTGCCTTACTTGACCAGGGCAAGCAGATCCTTGAAGGCCGGATGCTCGCAGCTGCGCAGCCACTCGAAGGCCACCATCTCCGTGGTCACCAGCTCGGCACCCGCGCCGGCCAGGCGGTCGAAGGCGGCATCGCGGTTGCGCTCGGTGCGCGAGCTGCAGGCGTCGGTGACGACCCAGACATCGAACTCATCTTCCAGCAGCTCCAGCGCCGTCTGCAGCAGGCAGACATGGGCTTCACAGCCGGCGATCACCACCATGCTGCGCTCGGGCGCCTGCTGCTGGGGCTTTTGCAGGTGCTTGGGCAGGCTGCGTGCATTGCCGCCCTGGGGCCGTGCAGGAGGACGCAGCCACTCGCCCAGGCCCTCGGCCACGGCGCTGAAATGCATCTTGGACAGGGTCCGGTCGCACAGCGCGCGCAGTTCGGCGTCGTTGGCGCCCAGGCGCGAGGGGTTCTGCTCGGTGCCGAAGACCGGCACGTCCACCAGCTGCGCCAGGCGCGCCAGCTTCACGGCATTGGCCAGAACTGCCGGTCCCTCGAAGATGGCCGGCATCAGGCGCTCCTGGTAATCGACGAGTACGAGCTGGGAGTCGGTGGCTTCAAGCAGCATGGCGGATCTTTCTTGGGAATATGGGGCGACGCGGGCCGCCCTTCTTATAGAGGACAAAAGGGAAAGCTTTCCATTGTCGCAGCTTGCGTGCGCTCCCTGCCGCGCAGCCCGGATTCCTGAGGTAACTCAAAAACCCAGGCTTTCGGGGGTCTTATCGAATTTGTCCTACGTTTTTGCGTGGTAATCTCGCGCCCCATGTCCAGATGGCTTATTGCACTCCTGTTTGTCAGCGTCACGGCACACGCGGCTCCGCCCGAAATGCGTGACGACGATATGAACCAGCTGCTGGTCAACCGCAGCCTCATCTCGCAGCTGCGCGAAGCCCGCCACCACATGGCGGAACGCACTTCCGACTTCGTCAAGGAAGCACGACAAAGCGTCGCCGAAAAGACCTCCGATCTGGTCGTGACCGCCATGGGCTTCATCGGCGTTCCCTACCGCCGCGGCGGCAACAGTGCCGAGACCGGCTTCGACTGCAGCGGTTTCGTCCGCGCCATCTACTCCGAAACCCTGGGCAAGGTCCTGCCGCGCCGCGCTGACCAGCAGGCACAGGCCACGGAGAAAATCGACAAGAACGAACTCAAGCCCGGTGATCTGGTGTTCTTCAACACCATGCGCCGCACCTTCAGCCATGTCGGCATCTATGTCGGCGACGGCAACTTCATCCATGCACCGCGCACCGGTGCGCAGGTTCGCGTGGAAAGCATGCAAAGCGCGTACTGGGCCCGCCGCTTCGATGGCGCCCGCCGTGTGCAGGACGCCGACGGCCTGGGCCTTGACGCCAGCAAGGCCGCTCTGGCCCTGCAGATGCAGGCAAGCCAGCTGCAGTGATCGCAGCGTCTTTTGCGCCAATCCACAAACGCCTGCACATGCAGGCGTTTTGTTTTTAAGGGCCCTGCTCTGGCTTCGTCCCAGGTTGAGATGCTGTCCGACAGGGCCACCCGGTGCCGGGCCCTAGAGTCGCGGCATGGAAGCTTCAGTTCGGAGAAAAGCATGATGTCCTTGATTGGTACCCTCATCGTTGGCCTGGTCGTTGGCTTGCTGGCGCGGGCACTCAAACCCGGCGATGACAGCCTTGGCTGGATCATGACCATCCTGCTCGGCGTGGCAGGATCGTTTCTTGCCAGCTACGTCGGTGTCGCCATGGGCTGGTACGAGGCCGGGCAACCCGCCGGCTGGATCGCCTCCATCGTGGGCGCCATCGTCATCCTCTTCATCTACAGCCTGGTTCGCAGCAAGAGCGCACGCTGACCACCCTGCGCGCCAGCCGCATCCGCCGGCTGGCGCATTTTCCTGATCGACATCTGCCCCGTCCTCACTGGCACGCATGATCTTTCGCACTTCGGACAAAACCCCTCCCCCTCCACCACCGCGCCAAGATGTGGCGCAAGCGGCCGAGAGCGCGCGCAAGTTGCTGCACCGGCGTGCACTGGTCGGCGCAGCAGCCAGCAGCCTGCCCATTCCGGGCCTGGACTGGCTGGTGGATGCGGCACTGCTGGCGCGGCTGCTGCCACGCATCAACCGCGAATTCGGCCTCACACCCGAACAGTTGGACAAGCTGGAACCCGGCAAGCGCGAGCAGGTGCAAAAGGCCGTGGCCATGGTGGGCTCAGTGCTGATCGGCAAGCTGATCACGCGCGACATGGTGGTGCGCCTGGCGCGCGCGGCCGGCATGCGCATGACGGCCACGCAGGCCGCCAAGTACGTGCCGCTGGCAGGCCAGGCCGCAGCAGCAGCGCTGGGCTATGCCACGCTGCGCTACCTGGGCGAGCGGCATATCCAGGACTGCATTCGTGTGGTCGAGCACGCAGAACTCGACATTCCCTCACGGCTGGATCGCACGGCGCGCAAGGTCGAGCAGACAGGTCAGCAATTGGAAAAGGCCGACAAGGCTGGCAAGGCCGACAGGACCGACAAGGACGGGCGCGAGGCCGAGCCCGCCCCCGAGCCTTCCGGCAAGCGCCCGCGCTTCTGGCGCCAGCCCGATCGCGGCCCCTGGGGCCGCTCCCAGTAGACGGCTATCAGCCCAGGTCCGACGCCTGGTGGCGCTCGGGCACCTGGGTGGCTTCATCTCCCCAGGTACGATTCACGCGGCGGCCCCGCAGCACGGCCGGCCTTTGGGCAATCTCCCTGGCCCAGCGCATGACATGCGTGTATTCATGGGCTGAGAGGAACTCGGCCGCGCCATACACCTCGTTGAGCACCAGGGCCCCATACCAGGGCCAGATGGCGATATCGGCAATGCTGTAGTTCGCCCCTGCAATGAACGGGTGCAGGGCCAGCTGGCGATCAAGCACATCGAGCTGGCGCTTGGTCTCCATGGTGAAGCGGTTGATGGGGTACTCGAACTTCTCGGGCGCATAGGCATAGAAATGCCCGAAACCGCCGCCAAGGTAAGGTGCCGACCCCATCTGCCAGAACAGCCAGTTCAGCGTCTCGGTGCGCGCAGCGGGCTCGGCAGGCAGCAGCGCACCAAACTTCTCGGCCAGGTACAGCAGGATGGAGCCTGACTCGAACACGCGCACCGGCGGCTCGACGCTGCGGTCCACCAGCGCCGGGATCTTGGAGTTGGGATTGACCTCGACAAAGCCGCTGGAGAACTGGTCGCCTTCGCCGATGCGGATCAGCCACGCGTCGTACTCCGCGCCGGCATGGCCCAGCGCCAGCAGCTCCTCCAGCATGATGGTGACCTTCACGCCGTTGGGCGTAGCCAGCGAATACAGCTGCAGAGGCTGCTGCCCCACCGGCAATGCCTTGTCATGGGTGGGACCGGCGACCGGGCGGTTGATGTTGGCAAAGGTGCCGCCCGAAGGCGCTGGCTGCCATACGGCGGGCGGGACATAGGTGGAGCTGTCGGTCATGCAGGATTCCTGTGGTTCGCGGGCTGGAGAGAGGTGCCCGGCTGAAAGTAATTGTCCCGTCACCGGCGCGCTCTTGCCGGCGTGCGTGGAACGACGCCACGGCGCCCGGGGATTTGCCACAATCGCGGCATGACTGCCGCCCCCCCCTCCGCCCGCCAGTTCTGGCTCATGAAGAACGAGCCCGACGAATTCTCCATAGACCACGCGCTGGCCGCACCGCAGGCCACCATCGCCTGGGACGGTGTGCGCAACTACCAGGCGCGCAACTTCATGCGCGATGCCATGCAGGTGGGCGATGGGGTGCTGTATTGGCACTCCAGTTGCGCCGAGCCCGGCATCTACGGCATCGCCCGCATTGCAGGCAACCTGCGCGTCGATGCCTCGCAGTTCGACCCGCGCAGTCCCTACTACGACCCCAAGTCCTCGCCCGACAAGCCACGCTGGCTCACGCTGGACGTGCAGGCGCTGCGCAAGACACGCACGCTGCAGATCGCCGAGTTGCGCGAGCATCCCGAGCTTGCCGGCATGCGTGTACTGCAAAAGGGCAACCGCCTGTCGATCACGCCGGTCACGCCTGATGAATGGGCCTTCATCGAAGGCCTGCTCCAACCCGCCTGAGCTGCCGACCCGCCCCGCCCCGCCGCGGGCTGCTTTCTTACAAGCAAGAAGCTTCTCTCCTGCACGCCGGACATGCACCGGCCGCTATGCTTTTGGGCATTTGCGAACCTGGATTTCGCATGCTGGAGGGAGAATCTTCGTGCGTTGGCGAAAAGCAAAAGCAAAAACACCCCCTGGAACTCCCAAGAGCGGCATGGCCGCTGCGCCCGGTCGCCTGCGTCTGGCGCTGCGCGACGCCATCGCCGCCTCCCTGGGTGCGATGCTGGCCTGGGAGCTGTCCCACTACCTGCTCGGCCACCCCAAACCCGTCTTTGCCGCCGTCACCGCCCTGGTCTGCCTGGCGCCCGGACTGCCCAGCCACCTCAAGCAGACCTGGGGTCTGGTGCTGGGCTGCGCCATCGGCATCATCGTCGGCGAACTGGCCTGGCTGCTGCCCGACACCATTCCGCTGCTGCGGCTTAGTCTGGCCTCGCTGGTCGCCCTGTCTCTGGCCGCCATGCTCGGGCAACCGCCGGTCGTCCCGATACAGGCGGGCGTCTCCGTCGTGCTGGTGCTGAGCATGGGGCCGAGCGCCGCGGGCGAGACCCGGCTGGTTGACGTACTGGTGGGCGCCGGTGTCGGCCTGATGTTCAGTCAGGTGATCTTCACGGCCAATCCGCTGCGCGCCGTGTCGCGCTCGGCAAGCGCCTTGCTGGGCCAGCTGGCCGAGGGGCTGGAAGCCACCCTGCGTGCTACCGCCACCCACGACACGCCCGATGCCACCGTCGCGCTGGGCCAGCTCACGCGCAGCAGCGATGCGCTGAGCGCACTGCGCGCAGCCATGGTGGAGGCGCAAAGCGCCAGCCGCTGGTCCCTGCGCGGCCGCCTGGGTGGCGCGGGGCTGCAGACCATCACCGGGCGCTATGACCGCCACGCCGTGCGCCTGTATGCCAGCGCACTGCTGCTGGGCGAAAGCCTGGTGCGCGGCATGTCGCATGACAGTGGCCTCATGCCGCGCGCCATCGTCCTGCACTGCGAATGGCTCGTCGATGCCTGCCGCCAGCTGTCCGCCAACGGCAACGTGGTGGCCCTGCAGCCCGATGACGCCCTGGCCGAACTGGCCGCCTCCGCACCCCAGGCACCCGCCCAGCCGGTGCCCCAGGCCTGGCTGCCCGCGCTGGACCATGCGCAGCAGATGGAAGAGGCCCTGAAGGCGTTGATAGGCTCGCGCGACGCGTGATCAGACTGCAGCGCGCCCGCGCGGCGCTGCACCCGCACCGCTGATGCGCCCGATCGCGCCGGCCAGCCACCAGCCGATGGCGCACATGGCCGCCGTAACCACCCAGGTCCACTGCCATCCGCCCGCCTGCACGGCCACGGCAGCCACCAGGGGCGGGCCTGCAAACTGCCCCACGCTGGACCATTGCTGCATGAAACCCACCGTGGTCGATACCGTGGACTCATCGGGAGCCAGCCGCACTGCCATGGAAAACAGCGTGCCCGGAATCAGCCCGCCCGCCGCCGAAAACAACACCACCGCCACAAAGCGCAGCCACAACGGCGCCAGCGGTTGCCCCTGCCATTGCAGATAGGCCAGCAGCGCACACGCCGCCATGCAGCCAAAGCCCAGGCGCAAGGCGCGCGTGGCGCTCCAGCCGCCTTGGAGCAAACGGCCCGAGGCCACATTGCCCACCATGTTGGCCAGCGCCACCACGGCCGTCAGCGTGCCCGACAATGCGGCGCCCAGGCCAGCCTCGGCATAGACCGTGGGGAGAAAGCCGATGACGGCCATCCACTGCCCTGAATACACGGCAAAGGCCACAGCCACGCACCAGGGTCCGGGGCTGCGCAGGGTCAACGCCAGGCGAGGACGCCAACCACCGCCCGCCACCGACGCGCCAAGGGGCACCGGCCTGTCTGCCGGCACACCACACCAGACGGCGACCCATGCGAGTGCCGAAATCAGCCCCAACAGCAACCACCATGCGGGCCAGGATGCCCAGGCCATCACCCACGGCCCCAGCAGCAAGCCGATGGCACTGCCCAACGGCATATAGGTGCCCCACCAGCCCATGCGCGCGCTCAGATCGCTTGGCGCCACGCAGCGCCGGATCAGACCCGGCCCCGGCATGGCCACCAGCAAAAAGCCCAGTCCCTCCACGGCACGCAAGGCCAGCAGCGCTGCAAACCCCGTAGCGGTGGCGCCCAGGGCGCTGGCACCCGCCATCAGCAGCAGGCCTGCCAGCATGCTGCGCCGCAGCCCCCAGCGGTCTGCACCCAGACCCACCACCAGGCCCAGCACCATGCCGGCCACCTGCACGGTGGAAAGCAGAAAGCCGGCCTGCAGCAGGGACAGGCCCAATTGCTGCTGCAGCACCGGCACAGCCGGCGGCAGCTTGCCTACATGCAGAGCCGCGCTGACGCCGGCCGCCACGACGATCCATGAGGGATGCACCCCCTGCTTCGTTGTTTTCACTGGATGCTGTCTCCCGGGGGCGTATGCCATGCGCCCTGTAGCTGATGTGTGAAGTATCGAAAGCATAGGCCAAGCGGCGCCTGCAAACAGCACTCTTCTTACCCGCCGACCCGTCTGTATGGAGGCACACTGAAGGCCTGGATCAACTCCCGAGGCCTTGCGCATGCGCTCATCACTAGATTTCAGCTCCTGGTCTTCGCTGCTGTCCACGGTGTTGGGCCTGCTGCTGGTCACCTGTCTGATGATGGGCATTCGCCTGCTGTTCATGCAGACCGTGCAAAAGCGGCGCGAGCGTGAGAACCGCCAGATCAATGAACGCCTGAAGTCGCTTATCGCCGCCTACAAGACGCTGGGCGGCTCCTTCACGGGCACGCTGCATGTGAACCCCCTGCCCCTGCGCGATCTGCGCAGGCCCGCCGCCGACGACACCGATGCACCACCGGCTTTTGGCAGCGAGCGCCAACGGCGCATTCGCGATGCGGTCGAAGCCGCGCTGTCCGATGTCATCTTGCTCGGGACGCAAGACCAGGTGCGCATGGCCGCCCAAGCGGCCCAGGACATGGTGGCAGGCCAGCCTGTCGAGACTGCGGCACTCGTCACTTCGCTGCGCGCCTTCATCCGCGAAGCGCTGGATCTGGAGCCGATCCCTGACAGCCTGCGCGTTCCCAACCAGGGCCCCACGCGTCCGGGCGGCACGGCGGGCGGGGCGCGCAAAGGTGGCGCGGAATCCGGCGCTTCAAGCAAGGGCGGTGGTGGCGGTGGTGGCGGCGGTGCCGGCGCAGGAATGGGCGCCGCAGGCATGGGCGGCCTGGGCATGGGAGCAGGCCTTGGCGCCGGCGTTCACCATGGAGACGATGGCACGCCCCCACCATGAACACCTGCCGCGCCGGGTCGGACCGCAAGCCACTGGGACGCCGGCCAGCTTGCCGGGCGAACCTGACACTCGCCAGAAACAGCCAAGCCTGCGAGGTACCAGATGGCACCTCGCAGGCCTCGCATGCCGGGCAGCAGCCGCCTGCTTGCCCGTCCTCCCCCACCAATTCCTGTCAGACCATCACCACATCACAGCCGCAGCTTGGCCGTTGCCAGCAGCAAACCAAACCCCACCAACATGCCGCCAAAGGCCCTGTCTATCCAATGCCGCACGGCCAGCAACCGCGCACGCACCCGCTGGGCGGAAAAGCACAGCGCCACGATGCAGAACCACGCCACATGGGCCAGCGAGATGAATCCGCCATATGCCAGCTGCGTGGCCAGCGGCGTGTCCTGTCCCACGATCTGCAGGAACAGGCTGACCACGAACACCGTGGTCTTGGGATTGAGCGCATTCGTCAGAAAGCCCGTGCGCAGTGCCGCCATGTCGGAGAGCGCGGCCACGGGCTGGCTGGGCAAATCGCCCTCCGGGCGGCTGCGCAGCATGGTCACGCCCAGATAGATCAGATAGGCTGCACCCAGCAGCTTGACCACGTCGAACAACCAGGTGGACTGCTGCATGAGCAGTCCGACCCCGAGCAAGGTATAGCCGACATGGACCAGCACCCCCAGGCCAATGCCCAGCGCCGTGAGCAGGCCCGCGCGGCGCGAGCGCAGCAGGCTGTTGCGTGTGACCATGGCGAAATCCGCCCCTGGGCTGATGACGGCCAGCAAGGTGATGGTGACTACAGCTATCCATTCGGTCATCGGTTATCCATTCGATTCAATGCAACGCGCCGGATAGTATTGGCCTTCCATGAAAATACATAACGATGTTTTCTGACACAGTTGGTGAACTCAATTCACATATCCCGAGCAAGCGGCTGCCGTCGCTGCAGGCCTTGCGCTGCTTCGAAGCGGCCGCCCGGCGGGAGAACTTCAGCAAGGCGGCAGAAGAGTTGCACCTGACCCATGGCGCCATCAGCCGGGCCGTGCGCCTGCTGGAGGACGATCTGGGCGTGACCCTGTTTGACCGCCGCAGTCGCCGCGTCTTCCTGACCGAGGCGGGCCGCCACCTGGCCCAGGCCGTGCACGAAGGCCTGGAGCGCATGCGCCAGGCCACGCAGGAGTTGCGCTCGCGCGCGCAGCAGGCGCGCCGCTGGGTGCTGTCCTGCGAGCCCACCTTGCTCATGCGCTGGCTGATCCCGCGCTGGCCCCAGTTCCAGGAACAACACCCGGAGTTGCAGCTGCACCTGATGGCGGGCGGCGGGCCTTTCTCTTTCGCGGACGGCATCGATCTGGCCATACGGCGCGATGACTTCTCTCCGCCAGCGGGCTGTCATGCGGAGACCCTGTTTGCCGAGCGCATAGGCCCGGTCTGCCGGCCCGAACGGCTGGCGCAGTGGTGCACGCGCTCCGACGAGGGGCATGCCACCGGGCTGCGCCCGGAGGCACCCTTGCTGCAAAGTCGCACCCGCCCGGGGGCCTGGTCTACCTGGGCAGAGCACAGCGGCCAGCCCCCGCCGTCGGGATCCCAGCTGCAGTTCGACCATTTCTATTTCAGCCTGCAGGCCGCCGTGGCAGGCATGGGACTGGCCATCGGACCCTGGCAACTGGTGCGCGACGACATCGCCAACGGCGTGCTGGCAGCGCCCATGGGCTTTGTCGAGGACGGTTCGCGCTACTGCCTGCTGTCCCCCGCTCCGCCCACGCCAGATGGTGTGCACGACCAATTGCTGCAGTGGCTGCGCGCCCAGGCCTGAACAGCTCTGTCCCCTTTGCCGTGCCTGTGTCTGGACCGGTGTCTGGGCTGATGTCTGTGTCCTTGTCTGCGTCTCCCAAAGCAGAAAGGCAGCCGAAGCTGCCTTTCTGTTCTTGCCAGGCCTGAACGCCAGGCCTTGCGCTTACTTGCGCTGCGGCGGCAGGTCCGTGCAGGAGCCGTGCGCCACCTCGGCCGCCATGCCCAGGCTTTCGCCCAGCGTGGGGTGGGGATGGATGGTCTTGCCGATGTCCACGGCGTCGGCACCCATTTCGATGGCCAGCGCAATCTCGCCGATCATGTCGCCCGCGTGTGTGCCGACGATGCCGCCACCCAGGATTCGGCCATGGCCGTGCGCCTCGGGGCTGTCGTCGAACAGCAGCTTGGTGACGCCTTCGTCGCGGCCATTGGCAATGGCGCGGCCCGAAGCCGTCCAGGGGAACACACCCTTCTTGACCTTGATGCCCTGGGCCTTGGCCTGGTCCTCGGTCAGGCCCACCCACGCCACTTCCGGATCGGTATAGGCCACGCTGGGGATCACGCGGGCGTTGAAGGCGCTGGCAGCCAGCTCCTTGTTGCCCTGCAGTTCACCGGCGATGACTTCGGCGGCCACATGGGCCTCGTGCACGGCCTTGTGCGCCAGCATGGGCTGGCCCACCACGTCGCCGATGGCGAAGATGTGGGGCACATTGGTGCGCATCTGGATATCGACTTCGATGAAGCCGCGGTCCGTGACGGCCACGCCGGCCTTCTCGGCAGCGATCTTCTTGCCGTTGGGCGTGCGGCCCACGGCCTGCAGCACCAGGTCGTAGACCTGGGGCTCGGGCACGGTGACGCCGTCCTTGGCAGGCGCAAAGCTGACCTTGATGCCTTCGGGCGTGGCTTCGGCACCCACGGTCTTGGTGTTGACCATGATGTTGTCGAAGCGCGGCGCGTTCATCTTCTGCCAGACCTTGACCAGGTCGCGGTCGGCGCCCTGCATGAGGCCGTCCATCATCTCCACCACGTCCAGGCGTGCGCCCAGCGTGGAGTAGACGGTGCCCATTTCCAGGCCGATGATGCCGCCGCCCAGAATCAGCATGCGCTTGGGCACGCTGGCCAGGTCCAGCGCGCCGGTGGAGTCCACCACGCGCGGGTCCTTGGGCATGAAGGGCAGGTGCACGGCCTGGCTGCCGGCGGCAATGATGGCGCGCTTGAACTGCACGATCTTCTTGCTGCCGGTCTTTTCCTGGCCATCGCCCGTGGTCTCTTCCACTTCCAGGTGGTTGGCGCCGACGAAATTGCCGTAGCCGCGCACCACGGTGACCTTGCGCATCTTGGCCATCTGGCCCAGGCCGCCGGTCAGCTTGCCGATGACCTTGTCCTTGTGCCCGCGCAGCTGGTCGATGTTGACCTCGGGCGCGCCGAACTTGACGCCGGCCACCTCCAGATGCTTGACCTCGTCCACCACGGCGGCCACGTGCAGCAGCGCCTTGGACGGGATGCAGCCCACGTTCAGGCAGACGCCGCCCAGGCTCTTGTAGCGCTCGACGATGACCACATTCAGGCCCAGATCGGCCGCACGGAAGGCTGCCGAGTAGCCGCCAGGACCGCCGCCGAGCACGACCACGTCGCAGTCGTAATCGGCCGCGCCACCGGCGTAGCTGGCTGCGGCCGGAGCGGGAGCCGATGCTGCGGGCGCTGCAGCGGCAGGCGCTGGAGCCGCCGCTGCAGGGGCCGGTGCTGCCGCCTGGGGTGCGGCGGCCGCCTCGCCAGCGGCCTCCAGCGTCAGGATCAGGCCGCCTTCGGCGATCTTGTCGCCGATCTTGACCTTGAGCTCCTTGACCACGCCGGCATGGCTGGAGGGGATCTCCATGGAGGCCTTGTCGGACTCCACGGTGATCAGGGACTGGTCCTTGGCCACGGTGTCACCGGGCTGGACCAGCAGTTCGATCACGCCCACTTCGGCGAAGTCGCCGATGTCGGGCACCTTGATGTCGATGATTGCCATGTGTCGGGCCTCCGTTTACAGCAGGATGCGGCGGTAGTCCGCCAGCACTTGGCCCAGGAAGGCATTGAAGCGCGCGGCCGAGGCACCGTCGATGACACGGTGGTCATAGGACAGCGACAGCGGCAGCGTCAGGCGCGGCACGAATTGCTTGCCATCCCACACCGGCTTCATCTGGCCCTTGGACAGGCCGAGAATGGCCACTTCAGGGGCGTTGATGATGGGGGTGAAGTTCGTGCCACCGATGCCGCCCAGCGACGAGATCGAGAAGCAGCCGCCCTGCATGTCGGCAGCGCCGAGCTTGCCGTCGCGGGCCTTCTTGGCCAGCTCGCCCATTTCCTGGCTGATCTGCAGGATGCCCTTCTTGTCGGCATCGCGCAGCACGGGGACCACCAGGCCGTTGGGCGTGTCGGCCGCAAAGCCGACGTGGAAGTACTGCTTGTAGACCAGGGTGTCGCCGTCCAGCGAGGCATTGAACTCGGGGAACTTCTTGAGGGCCGCAACCACCGCCTTGATCACGAAGGCCAGCATGGTCACCTTGACGCCGCTCTTCTCGTTCTCCTTGTTGGTGGAGACACGGAAGGCTTCCAGGTCGGTGATGTCGGCCTCGTCATTGTTGGTGACGTGCGGGATCATGACCCAGTTGCGCGACAGGTTGGCGCCGCTGATCTTCTTGATGCGCGACAGGTCTTTGCGCTCGACCGGGCCGAACTTGGCGAAGTCCACCTTGGGCCAGGGCAGCAGGTCCAGACCTGCGCCGCCGCCGGAGCCACCCTTGGGAGCGGTCGCGGCCTGGGCCTTGGTCTGCACGGCACCCGCCATGACGGACTTGGTGAAAGCCTGGATGTCGTCGGCCGTGATGCGGCCCTTGTTGCCCGAGCCCTTGACCTCGTCCAGCGGAACGCCGAGTTCGCGGGCGAACTTGCGTACCGAGGGCGATGCATGGGGCAGCTTGCCCGTGGGCGCCACGGTGGGGTTGTGCGCAGGTGCAGCGGCGGGAGCCGATGCTGCAGCGACCGGAGCAGCGGCCGGGGCAGCAGTGGCCGGGGCAGGGGCTGCAGCAGCAGGTGCCGGGGCCGCAGCCTGGGCTGCAGGCGCGGCAGCGCCCTGCACGCTCATCTGGCCGACCACGTCGCCCACGTTGACCGTGTCACCGATCTTGAGCGCCAGCGCCGTGATGGTGCCGGCCGCTGGCGACGGGATTTCCATCGAGGCCTTGTCGGACTCGACGGTGAACAGCGATTGCTCGGCCGTCACGGTGTCGCCGACCTTGACCAGCATCTCGATCACGGCCACGTCCTTGAAGTCGCCAATGTCGGGAATCTTGATGTCGATCTGCGTGGCGGCGCCCGAGGCCGCAGGCGCGGCAGCGGGAGCAGCGGCCGGTACAGGCGCAGCCACCGGGGCCGGGGCTGCAGCGGCGGGGGCCGGTGCGGCGGCTGCAGGGGCCGGGGCAGCGGCTTCCGCCGACTCGACCACGGCAATGATGCTGCCCTGCTTGACCTTGTCGCCCATGTTGACGCGCAGCTCCTTGAGCACGCCAGCGTGGCTGGAGGGGATCTCCATGGAGGCCTTGTCGGACTCCACGGTGATCAGCGATTGCTCGGCCTTGATCTGATCGCCGGCCTTGACCAGCACTTCGATCACAGCAACTTCGTCGAAATCACCGATATCGGGGACTTGAATTTCTACCAATGCCATATGTGTCTCCCGTTCTTACTCAAGCGTGCAGCGGGTTGATCTTGTCGGCCTTGATGCCGTACTTGGCGATCGCTTCGGCCACGGTGGTGGCGTTGATCTTGCCTTCTTCGGCCAGCGCGCGCAGTGCGGCAACCACGATGTAGTGGCGATCCACTTCGAAGTGCTCGCGCAGCTTGCGGCGGAAGTCCGAGCGGCCGAAGCCGTCGGTGCCCAGCACCTTGTAGGTGCGGCCCTTGGGCATGTAGGGGCGGATCTGCTCGGCGTAGGCCTTCATGTAGTCGGTGGATGCGATCACCGGGCCATTGTGCGACTGCAGCTGCTGCGTGACGAAGGGCACCTTCTGGGTGTCCAGCGGATGCAGCAGGTTCCAGCGGTCGGCGTCCTGGCCGTCGCGGGTGAGCTCGTTGAAGCTCGGGCAGCTCCACACGTCGGCGGCAATGCCCCAATCGGCCAGCAGCAGTTCCTGGGCGAAGAAGGATTCGCGCAGGATGGTGCCCGAACCGAGCAGTTGCACGCGCAGGCCGCTTTCCGGCACCTTCTGGCCGGGTTTGCACAGGTACATGCCCTTGATGATCTGCTGCTCGGTGCCGGGCGTGAGGCCGGGCATGGCGTAGTTCTCGTTGAGCAGCGTGATGTAGTAGAAGACGTTTTCCTGGTTCTGCACCATGCGGCGCAGGCCGTCCTGCATGATCACGGCGACTTCGTGGGCGAAGGTCGGGTCGTAGCTCACGCAATTGGGAATGGTGTTGGCCAGGATGTGGCTGTGGCCGTCTTCGTGCTGCAGGCCTTCGCCGTTCAGCGTGGTGCGGCCCGAAGTGCCGCCCAGCAGGAAACCGCGCGCCTGCATGTCGCCGGCCGCCCAGGCCAGGTCACCGATGCGCTGGAAGCCGAACATCGAGTAGTACACGTAGAACGGGATCATGATCCGGTTGCTCGTGCTGTAGCTCGTGGCTGCCGCGATCCAGCTGCTCATGCCGCCGGCTTCGTTGATGCCTTCCTGCAGGATCTGGCCGGCCTTGTCCTCGCGGTAGTACATCACCTGGTCCTTGTCGACCGGGGTGTACTGCTGTCCAGCGGGGTTGTAGATGCCGATCTGGCGGAACAGGCCTTCCATGCCGAAAGTACGTGCCTCGTCCACCAGGATGGGCACGACGCGCGGGCCGATTTCCTTGTCGCGCAGCAGCTGCGTGAGGAAGCGCACATAGGCCTGGGTGGTCGAGATCTCACGGCCTTCGGGCGTGGGTTCGAGGATGGCCTTGAAGGTATCCAGCGCAGGCGCCGTGAATTGCTCGCTGGCCTTCACGCGGCGGTGCGGCAGGTAGCCGCCCAGGGCCTTGCGGCGCTCGTGCAGGTAGCGCATTTCCGGAGTGTCGTCGGCCGGCTTGTAGAAAGGCAGGTCGGCGATCTGGCTGTCGGGAATGGGAATGTTGAAACGGTCGCGGAAGGCCTTGATGTCCTCGTCGCCCAGCTTCTTGGTCTGGTGAACGGTGTTCTTGCCTTCACCGATCTTGCCCATGCCGAAGCCCTTGACGGTCTTGACCAGCAGCACGGTGGGCTGGCCCTTGTGCGAATTGGCAGCATGGAAGGCCGCATAGACCTTCTGCGAATCGTGGCCGCCACGGCGCAGGTTCCAGATCTCGTCGTCGCTCATGTGCTCGACCATCTTCAGCGCGCGCGGATCGCGGCCGAAGAAGTTCTTGCGCACGTAGGCGCCGTCATTGGCCTTGAACGACTGGTAGTCGCCGTCATTGCACTCGGCCATGATCTTCTTGAGCACGCCGTCCTTGTCCTTGGCCAGCAGCTCGTCCCAGCCCTTGCCCCACAGCAGCTTGATGACGTTCCAGCCGGAGCCACGGAACTCGCCCTCGAGTTCCTGGATGATCTTGCCGTTGCCGCGCACCGGGCCGTCCAGGCGCTGCAGGTTGCAGTTGATCACGAAGATCAGGTTGTCCAGCTTTTCGCGCGCGGCCAGCGAGATCGCGCCCAGCGACTCGACCTCGTCCATTTCGCCGTCGCCGCAGAACACCCAGACCTTGCGGCTTTCGGTGTCGGCGATGCCACGGGCATGCAGGTACTTGAGGAAGCGCGCCTGGTAGATGGCCATCAGCGGGCCCAGGCCCATGGACACCGTGGGGAACTGCCAGAACTCGGGCATCAGCTTGGGGTGCGGGTAGCTGGACAGGCCCTTGCCGTCCACTTCCTGGCGGAAGTTCAGCAGCTGCTCTTCGGAGATGCGGCCTTCCAGGTAGGCGCGGGCGTAGATGCCGGGCGAGACGTGGCCCTGGATGTACAGGCAGTCGCCGCCGTGGTTCTCGTTTTCGGCGTGCCAGAAATGGTTGAAGCCGGCCGCGAACATATTGGCCAGCGAAGCGAAGGAGCCGATGTGGCCGCCCAGGTCACCGCCTTCGGGCGGGTGCAGGCGGTTGGCCTTGACCACCATGGCCATGGCGTTCCAGCGCATGTAGGCGCGCAGACGGCCTTCGATTTCCAGGTTGCCGGGACAGCGGGCTTCCTGCGAGGTCTCGATGGTGTTCACATAGCCGGTGTTGGCCGAGAAAGGCATGTCCACGCTGTTCTGGCGTGCGTGTTCGAGCAGGTCCTCGATCAGCTTGTGCGCGTATTCGGCGCCTTCACGGTCGATGACGGCCGACAGGGCGTCCATCCATTCGCGCGATTCTTGTTGGTCCAGGCCGGCGGGAACGCCTGCATTGCCTTGCGGGTCAGTCTGAGCTGTCATGGGAATGTCTCCTTGCAGAAGGTAGCGTCTTGGGGTCGAACCAGTGAGCGGCGCAGCGCGCCAACGCAGGCGGGTAGTTCACCACGCCTTGCGCGGCACAGACCCTGTCTGGCGAACTTGAAAATACCGATTCACTGCCTCAATGCTCGGCGAGTGTCGCATACTTTTTTCGAATTTCAAATGGTGCTTTTTGATTTCATAATTTGAAATTTTGCTGCAAACGCACATACAGTGAAGACCCCAAAGAACGTCGCCGAAGCGCCTCGGCGGCGACTCCAATACTCCTTAAAAACAGTCAGACTCTCCCCTACACTGGGCGCATGCAATCCTCCCCTTCCGAGCACGGCACGCACAGCCCTGCCCCCATGGCAGGCGTGGCCGCGCCAGTGCGCTGGTGGCGCAGCTGGTGGCGCAGTCTTTCCCCCACGCGCCAGGACCGCTTCGCGGCGCTCGCCCCCCTCGCGGCCGTACTGATGTTCATGGCGGCCATCGTGGCCTCCTTCTGGTACCTGCGCATGGAGGAGATCGACCGCGAGAAGGAAGCGCTGCACCGCGACGTGGAATATGCCCAGCAACGCGTGCGCCTGCGCCTGCTCGAGCGCCAGGAGCAACTGATGCGCATGGCGCGCGACATCGGCAACCACGACCTGGGCGAGTCCGACTTTGCCAGCCGCGCCGAAGCACTCATCAGCCAATACCCCGAACTGCAGTCCATCACCTGGATCGATGCACAGCGGCGCATCCTGGCCAGCCAGTCCGCCCCCACAGTGAGCAGCGAGCAGCTGCGCATCCCGCGTGAAGTGCTGCGCGCCGGAGACGCGCTGGAGGCCTACCAGCTCGCGCGCGAGATGCAGCAACCCATCTACGTGCAGGGACTGGCCCACAAGGGGGAAGCCGCGCCGCTGCTGCAACTGCATGTGCCGCTGGCACAGGACGGCCGCTACATCGGCGAGCTGCTGGGCGAGTACTCCATCGACAGCCTGCTGCGCTATGGAACGCCCACCGAAATCATGGCCCGCTACGCCATGACCATGCTCGACAGCCGGGGCCAGGTGCTGGCCGGCACGCCGCTGACACCGCGCAAGCAGACCGCCACCGAACTGCTGCGCTGGCGCACCGTTGCCAACGAGGACGAGGCACCCGTCGCCCCCGTGGGCAACAGCCTGGTGCTGCGTGCCCAGGCCTATCGCACCTCGCTGGGCGTGGTCGGCAGCGGCCTGTTCTGGCTGGTGGGCACGCTCAGTGCGATGACGGCATGGCTGCTGCTGGCCACCTGGCGCCACACGCGCCGCCGCCAGCGCGCCCAGGAGGCCCTGGTCGCGGAGACCAACTTCCGCCGCGCCATGGAAAACTCCGTGCTCACCGGCATGCGCGCGCTGGACCTGCAAGGCCGCATCACCTATGTGAATGCCGCCTTCTGCCAGATGACGGGCTGGAGCGAATCAGAGCTGGTCGGCCAGATGCCGCCCTACTCCTACTGGCCCGACAACGACTACGACAACCTGCACTCCAAGCTGCGCGAAGAGCTTTCGGGCAAGACCATCGTCGGAGGCTTCCAGGTGCGCGTGCAGCGCAAGAACGGCACGCAGTTCGATGCGCGCCTGTATGTCTCGCCGCTGATCGACGCCCATGGCCAGCACACGGGCTGGATGTCGTCCATGACCGACATCACCGAGCCCAACCGCATCCGCGAGCAACTGTCTGCCTCCTACGAGCGCTTCACCATCGTGCTGGAGGCGCTGGACGCCTCGGTGTCCGTCGCCCCGCTGGGCAGCGCCGAGCTGCTGTTCGCCAACAAGCTGTACCGGCAGTGGTTCGGCTCGCAGACCGATGGCCACCTGCAGCTCGTCGCCCAGGCCGGCGTGCTGCCCGTGCGCTCGCAGCCGCAAGGCATGGACGACGAGGACGGCCTCATGGGCCTGCCCACCGACTCGCTGACCAGCGCACGCAGCGAAAACGCCGAGATCTACCTGCCCGAACTGGGCAAGTGGCTGGAAGTGCGATCGCGTTACCTGAGTTGGGTGGACGGCCGCCTGGCCCAGATGGTGATCGCCACCGACATCACGCCGCGCCGCCTGGCCGAGGAGCAGGCCGATCGCCAGGCCGAGCACGCCCAGTCCGTCAGCCGCCTGATCACCATGGGCGAGATGGCGTCCAGCGTCGCCCATGAGCTCAACCAGCCGCTGACCGCCATCAGCAACTACTGCAGCGGCATGCTCACCCGGCTTGAAAAGGGCACGCTGACCGAAGAGCAGATGAAGTTCGCGCTGGAGAAAACCGCCCACCAGGCGCAGCGCGCGGGGCAGATCATTTTGCGCATACGCTCCTTCGTCAAGCGCAGCGAGCCCAACCGCACACTGGCCCAGGTCACCGACATGGTCAGCGAGGCCGTGGAGCTGGCCGGGATCGAGCTGCGCCGCCGCAATGTGCAGCTGACCTACCACGTGGCCGAGCGCATGCCGGCCATCATGGCCGACACCATCCTCATCGAGCAGGTGCTGGTCAACCTCATGAAGAACGGCGCCGAATCCATCGAGCAGTCGGGCCGCCCCAGCCACCAGCGCAATGTGGAGCTGCGCGTGGTGCCGCGCACCATCGAGGACCAGCGCGTCATCGAATTCAACGTGCAGGACACCGGCAAGGGCCTGCCGCCGGAGGTGCTGGAACGCCTCTTCGAGGCCTTCTTCACCACCAAGAGCGAAGGCATGGGCATGGGGCTGAATCTGTGCCGCAGCATTGTCGAGTCCCACCAGGGCCGGATGCGTGCCGAGAACCTCTACAATGGTTCCGAGGTTGTCGGCTGCCGGTTTTCATTCTGGCTGCCGCTGGCCCCGCCGGGCGACGCGACAACGCCGGCAGCGACCATTGAACCCACAACAAGGACGATTGCATGAGCTTGATCCCGAAAAAAGGCACTGTGTACGTAGTTGATGACGACGAAGCGGTTCGTGATTCGTTGCAATGGTTGTTGGAGGGCAAGGACTATCGTGTGCGCTGCTTCGACTCGGCCGAGACCTTCCTCTCGCGCTACGACCCACGCGAGATCGCCTGCCTCATCGTCGACATCCGCATGGGCGGCATGACGGGCCTGGAACTGCAGGACCGCCTGATCGAACGCAAGTCCCCCCTTCCCATCGTCTTCATCACCGGCCACGGCGACGTGCCCATGGCGGTGAACACCATGAAGAAGGGCGCACTGGACTTCATCCAGAAGCCGTTCAACGAAGAGGAACTGCTGAACCTGGTCGAGCGCATGCTGGACCATGCCCGCGAAGCCTTTGCCGGCCACCAGCAGGCCGCCAGCCGCGATGCGCTGCTGGCCAAGCTGACCAGCCGCGAAGCCCAGGTGCTGGAGCGCATCGTCGCCGGCCGGCTGAACAAGCAGATCGCCGACGATCTTGGCATCAGCATCAAGACGGTGGAGGCTCACCGCGCCAACATCATGGAAAAGCTCAACGCCAACACCGTGGCCGATCTGCTCAAGATCGCCCTGGGCCAGGGCCAGACCGCTGCAGCGGCCAAGGCAGCCGTCGCCGGATAAGCCAAGACACCACCGCTTTTTTTCAAAGAGCTGCTAGCGCTTGATCAACAAGCCCTAGCAGCATTTTTATTGGTATTCACTGCAATGACAGCCCAACTCATCGACGGCAACGCCCTCTCCCGCCAACTGCGTGCCGAAGTCGCCCAGCGCGCCACCGCCCTGAAGGCCCTCGGCACCACGCCCGGCCTGGCCGTGGTCCTGGTCGGCGACAACCCTGCCTCCCAAGTCTATGTGCGCAACAAGGTCAAGGCCTGCGAGGACGCGGGCTTTCATTCGGTGCTGGAGAAGTACGATGCCTCGATGACCGAGGCCGAACTGCTGGCCCGCGTCGAGGCGCTGAACAACGACCCCAGCATCCACGGCATCCTGGTCCAGCTGCCGCTGCCCGCACACATCGACGACCACAAGGTCATCGAGACCATTTCGCCGCTCAAGGACGTGGATGGCTTTCACGTGGCCAGTGCAGGCGCGCTGATGGTGGGCGAAGTCGGCTTCAAGGCATGCACCCCCTACGGCTGCATGAAGATGCTGGAATCCATCGGCATGAAGGACCTGCGCGGCAAGCACGCTGTGGTCATCGGCCGCTCCAACATCGTCGGCAAGCCCATGGCCATGATGCTGCTGGCCGCCAATGCCACCGTCACCATCTGCCACAGCGGCACGGCCGATCTCGCCGCCATGACGCGCCAGGCCGACATCGTGGTCGCCGCCGTGGGCAAGCGCAACGTGCTGACTGCAGACATGTGCAAGCCTGGCGCCGTGGTCATCGACGTGGGCATGAATCGCAACGACGAAGGCAAGCTCTGCGGCGACGTGGACTTTGACGGCGTCAAGGAAGTGGCCGGCTTCATCACGCCCGTACCCGGCGGTGTCGGCCCCATGACGATTACCATGCTGCTGGTCAACACCATGGAGGCGGCCGAGCGCGCCGCCGGCTGACCAGGAGCTGACAAGCATCGGGCGGCTCCCTGGGGAGCCGCTTGATTTCAATGCACCCGACGGCATCTGACACGCATGAGCAATCCCCTCCTCGAATCCTCCGACCTGCCCCTGTTCGATCGCATACGCCCTGCCGATGTCGGCCCGGCCATCGATATCCTGCTGACCGGGGCCGCAGAGGCCCTGGAGACCGTCACGGCACCCGACTTTCCGGCGCGCTGGGATTCGATCTCGGCCGTGCTCGATGTCGCCACCGAGAAGCTGGGAACGGCCTGGGGCGCCGTCAGCCACCTCAACAGCGTGGCCGATACACCCGAGCTGCGCGCCGCCTACAACGAGTCCCTGCCCAAGGTCACCGAATTCTGGACGCGCCTGGGTGCAGACGAGCGCCTGTATGCCAAGTACAAGGCCATTGACCCCGCCACGCTCAATGTCGAGCAGCGTGCGGCCTGGGACCATGCCATGCGCAACTTCGTGCTCTCCGGCGCAGAGCTGCGGGGCGAGGAAAAGCTGCGCTTTGCCAAGATCCAGGAACGCTCGGCCGAACTGACGCAGAAGTTCAGCGAGAACGCGCTCGACGCCACCGATGCATTCGCCTACTACGCCACGGCCGAAGAGCTTGACGGCGTGCCGCAGGATGTGCGCCAGGCAGCCCGCTCCGCCGCTGAAGCCGAAGGCAAGCAAGGCTTCAAGCTCACGCTGAAGATGCCCTGCTATCTGCCCGTGATGCAGTTCGCGGCCAGCAGTGCGCTGCGCGAGAAGCTCTACCGCGCCTATGTGACACGCGCCTCCGACCAGGCCGAGGGCGATGCCATCCGCTTCGACAACACGGCCAACATCTCGGAGATCCTGGCCCTGCGCAAGGAAGAGGCGCAGTTGCTGGGTTACCGCAATTTCGGCGAGATTTCGCTGGTTCCCAAGATGGCGCATTCGCCACAGCAGGTGATCGACTTTCTGCGGGATCTCGCGCACCGGGCCCGCCCCTATGCCGAGAAGGATGTCGCCGACCTGCGCGCCTTCGCACGCGATGAACTGGGCCTCGCCGATCCCCAGCCCTGGGACTGGGCCTATGTCTCCGAAAAGCTCAAGGAGGCGCGCTATGCCTTCAGCGAGCAGGAGGTCAAGCAGTACTTCCCTGCGCCCAAGGTGCTGGCCGGCCTGTTCAAGATCGTCGAGACGCTGTTCGACGTGGCCATCCGCCGCGACGCGGCGCCGGTCTGGAATCCCGCCGTCGAGTTCTACCGCATCGAGCGCAGCACGCCGCAAGGCCCCGAGCTGGTCGGCCAGTTCTACCTGGACCAGCCGGCGCGATCGGGCAAGCGTGGCGGCGCCTGGATGGACGATGTTCGTACCCGCTGGCTGCGCCCTGACAACCACAGGCTGCAGACGCCGGTCGCTCACCTGGTCTGCAACTTTGCCACCGGCGTCGATGGAAAGCCGGCCCTGCTCACGCACGATGACGTGATCACGCTGTTCCACGAAACCGGCCACGGCCTGCACCACATGCTGACCCAGGTCAACGAGCGCGACGTCTCAGGCATCGCGGGCGTGGAATGGGATGCCGTGGAGCTGCCAAGCCAGTTCATGGAGAACTTCTGCTGGGAATGGGAAGTGCTCAAGCACATGACCGCCCACGTGGACAGCGGCGAGCCGCTGCCGCGCGCCCTGTACGACAAGATGATCGCAGCCAAGAACTTCCAGTCGGGCATGCAGACGCTGCGCCAGATCGAGTTCTCGCTGTTCGACATGCTGCTGCATACCGAGCACGATCCGAAGGCAGACATCATGCCGCTGCTGGCCCGCGTGCGCGCCGAGGTGGCCGTGCTGCCGTCGACCCCTTACAGCCGCTCGGCCCACACCTTCAGCCACATCTTTGCAGGCGGCTATGCAGCCGGCTACTACAGCTACAAGTGGGCTGAAGTCCTCTCGGCAGATGCCTATGCGGCCTTCGAGGAAACCATGCTGGCCGATGGAACCCCCAACCCCGAGACAGGCCGCCGCTACCGTGAGGCGATTCTGGAGGCCGGAGGGGCACGCCCGGCCATGGAGTCGTTCAAGGCCTTCCGTGGCCGCGAACCCCAGCTGGATGCGCTGTTGCGCCACCAGGGCATGGCCCAGGCCTGAGAGCCCGGTCCCAGGTCTGCAGCGCCCCGACGGGGCGCTTTTTCCTGGCCCGGTCACCCCATCGGATGCGCGCAGCCACATCCTGTGGCTCCAGAAGATGGCCCAGGATGAATGGCACGCTATGCTTGCAGGCACTCCTGTGCGGGCATCCATCCGACGAGTGGTGGCCCCCGGCACGAAACCCTTCTTCCGAAACCGAGATCGTCCATGCAGTCTTCTACCAGCCTTGGCCGCGGCGCCCTGCGCCACCTGATGCCATGCCTCGCCCTCGCCTGCCTTGCCGCCGCACTGCCGGCCGGTGCGCAGCAGGTGTACCGCATCGTCGGCCCCGATGGAAAAGTCACTTTCTCGGACCGCCCGGCCCAAAGCGCCCAGCAGCAGGCAGCGCCTGCCGCCCCTGCCGCCCCGTCAGTCGCGGGCACCGCTGACAGCAATGCCAACCTGCCCTATGCGCTGCGCCAGATCGCAGGCCGCTTTCCGGTGACGCTGTACACCTCATCCGACTGCGCGCCCTGCGACAGCGCGCGCCAGTTGCTCCAATCCAGAGGCATTCCCTATGCCGAACGCCTGGTGCAGACCGAGGCGGACGCCGCTGCCCTGCAAAAGCTCAGCGGCCAGAACAGCCTGCCGTTTGCCACCGTTGGCAAGCAGTTCCTGAGCGGCTTCTCGTCCAGCGAATGGACCCAATACCTGGATGCCGCTGGCTATCCTGCGACCTCGCAACTGCCTGCCCAGTACAAGCGGCCATCGGCACAGCCATTGACCCCGCCTACGCCCGCTGCATCGGCGGCGGCATCGGCCCCCGCAGCAGCCCCCGCCGCTGCCGAGGACCCGGGCAGCCGGCGCACCCCCATGCCCGCCCCAACGCCTGGTGCACGCACCAACGACAACCCCGCAGGCCTGAGCTTCTAGGCAAGCGCCTGCCGCAATCAGGAGCCCGACAGTGGATTCCATGCTGTCCGATGTGGTCTGGACCATGGGAAGGCTTGCCACGCTTGTCGGCCTGCCCGCGCTCATCGCGTGGACCCTGGTTGCAAGGCCTTCATGGCGCGAGCCTTTCAGGCTGGCCAGCCTGGCGCTGGTGCCCTGCCTGATCACGCTGTGGTTCATGCATGACGGAGGCCTGGGCAATGGCCTCAACCGTCTGGCCTACTACATGGCGACGGCTGCGTTCCTTGCCATCTACACGGGGCTGGCGGCCATCGCCCTGCTCATGCAGCGCCACAAAAAACAGCGCGCGCAAGCTTCGTTGCGCGCGCTGTGCCTGGGTGCATTGGCCCTGCTCGCGTGGATCACAGGCGCCGTGGCGTTCGAGAGCCTCGGCTAGCCGAGGCCGGAAGGCCTTCGCTCAATAGTTGAGCGTCTGCACGCCCTCGGGCGTGCCCAGCAGGCAGACCGATGCCTTCTGGTGCGCAAACACTCCCACGGTCACCACGCCAGGCCATTGGTTGACGTCGGACTCGAAGGCCAGAGGCTCTGCGATCTTCAGGCCGCGCACATCAAGAATGTGCTGGCCGTTGTCCGTCACCAGGGGTACGCCGTCCTTCATGCGGATCTCGGCGCGGCCACCCATGGCCTTGAAACGGTTCGCAATCTGGGCAGCTGCCATGGGAATCACCTCCACAGGCAGCGGAAAGTCTCCGAGTACCTCGACGCGCTTGGAGGCATCGGCAATGCACACAAAGCGCTCGGCCAGCGCAGCGACGATCTTCTCGCGCGTCAGCGCGGCGCCGCCGCCCTTGACCATGTAGCCGCGGCCGTCGATCTCGTCAGCTCCGTCGATGTAGACCGACAGGCTGGCGACTTCGTTGGCATCCAGCACCTTGATGCCCAGCGCCTTCAGGCGCTCGGTGCTGGCCACGGAACTGGACACGGCGCCCGGGATCTGGTCCTTGATGGTGGCCAGTGCATCGATGAACTTGTTGACCGTGGAGCCGGTGCCAACGCCGACGATTTCGCCGGGCACCACATAGGCCAGAGCGGCTTGCCCGACCAGGGCTTTGAGTTCATCTTGGGAAAAAGAGGCAGCAGATGTCGTCATGAGGGAAAATCCAGGTAATCCTTTGATTATCCCCATGTCTCTGATCCCCTACGCCCTGACCCGTCCCTTTCTCTTCGGCATGGACCCCGAATCCGCCCACGATCTCACGATGAACCTGATGGCAAAGGGGCAGAACACGCTCCTGCAGCAGGCGTGGGCACAGCCCATGGTGAATGACCCCGTCGAGCTTGCCGGCCTCAAGTTCCCCAACCGCGTGGGCATGGCAGCGGGTCTGGACAAGAATGCACGCTGCATCGACGCGCTGGCCGCCATGGGCTTCGGCTTCGTCGAGGTGGGCACCGTGACGCCCCGCCCGCAACCGGGCAACCCCAAGCCGCGCATGTTCCGCATTCCCGAACGCAATGCGTTGATCAACCGCCTGGGCTTCAACAACGAAGGCCTGGATGCCTTCCTGAGCAACGTCAAGCGCTCGCAGGCCCGCGCCCAGGGCAAACCCATGCTGCTGGGGCTGAACATCGGCAAGAACGCCACCACTCCCATCGAAGACGCCACCAGCGACTATCTCAAGGCGCTGGACGGCGTGTACCCGCATGCCGACTACGTGACGGTGAACATCAGCTCGCCCAACACCAAGAACCTGCGCGCCCTGCAAAGCGACGAAGCGCTGGACGCCCTGCTGGGTGCGATTGCCGAACGCCGCGAGCAACTGGCCACGCAGCATGGCAAGCGGGTGCCAGTGTTCGTGAAGATCGCACCCGACCTGGATGAAGAGCAGGTCGGCGTCATCGCCGCCACACTGCAGCGCCATGGCATGGATGGTGTGATCGCCACCAACACCACGATCAGCCGGGAAGCCGTCAAGGGCCTGCCCCACGCGCAGGAAACGGGCGGCCTGTCCGGTGCGCCGGTGCTGGAGGCCAGCAACCAGGTCATCCGCCAACTGCGTTCCGCCCTGGGCAGCCGCTACCCCATCATCGGCGTGGGCGGCATTCTCAGCGGCGAAGATGCCGTCAGCAAAATCCGCGCAGGCGCCGACGTGGTCCAGATCTACAGCGGCCTGATCTACCGAGGCCCTGCCCTGGTGCCCGAGACCGCACGCGCCATAGCCCAGCTGCGTTGAGGCCCGTGCCAGACAGGTGGCTGGCTGGCCATTTCGAGCCAAGGCAGCTGAGCCAAGACACCACCCAGCCAGTGCTGGCGCACTGAACGCTGAACGCGAAAACGCCCGGCATGCCGGGCGTTTTCTTTGGGAGAGAAGCAGGCTTCTCGGCCCTCAACCCCTGCGCTGCTGCCAGCGCAGGATCAAGGGCATGACGGTGGTGCCGAATCGCAGCAGCTTGCGCGGGCCCACCATCAGTGCGGCACCGGCCGCCACGGCCACGGCCACGGGATGCAGGCGCGCAAAGGTGATGGCACGCTCCACCAGCGGTGCATCGGGCTGCACATGCGTGGCAGAGCGGCTCAATGCCCGGGCCTGGGCCACGGCCGCAGAGCGCGCCTTGAGGCGCTCACGTTGCTGGGCAATGCGTTGCATCACCTGCTGCTGCTCAACGGTGGATGTGACCCAGAGCTCCGCATTGGGCCCCGTGGGCGCGGGTGGCGTGACAGCGTTGCGGGACGGGGAAGCGTTGGAAGCATCGACCATGGCTACAGCCTCTTCTTCAGCGCCTGCCAGTCCTGGCTCAGCTCGTTGCGGGTAAGGATGAAGGGGCGGGCCAGGCGGCGCACAGCAGCAAGCAATTGCCACAGGGCAATGGCCCAGACCGCCAGCCAGCCACCGCCCACCAGCCAGCCCACCAGCACGCGGTGCTCGGTGTCCCAGAACTGCACGAGCAAGGCCACCGACAGCGTGAGCATGACCACGACGCTGAGTCCAGCAAGCGCAATCAGCAGCACGACCACCGTCTGCATGCTGCGCTTGTGCTCGGCCCATTCAAGCCGCGCGAGGTCCGTGCGGTCTTCTGCGGCAATGGCCAGCTCGATCACGGAAGCGCGCCAGCGCGCAACCCAGGCATCCAAACCCAGAAGGGAAATCCAATTCACAGGCATCCTTTTCTGGTCAGGCATGCCGTTGATCAGCGACGACCCAGCAGGAAGCCCAGCAAGGCGCCCATGGCAAGGGCAGCGCCTGCGACGCGCCACGGCTCATCGTGGGCGTAGCGATCGGCAGCGTAGGCGGCATCCTTGGCCTGGCGGGCCGCTTCCTGCGCCGCACGCACCGCGGACTCACGCACATTGGACATGCCATCATCGATACGCTGGCGCAGCATATGGATTTCCGGCACGGCATCCAGCTCCTTGGCGGACAGCAGACCACGCAGGTCACCGACCAGTTTTTCAAGATCGGCTTGTGCGGTGGAGACGGTGTCAGTGATCGATTTCGTCATGATGAGCCTTTCTATTGAGGTGAAAACAAATACAGCGGGGAGCAGGCAATCATGTCGCCCGATACCTGTCACGCAACATGGGCACGGCCCTTGTTACATGCAAGCATCTTATCCAATTGTTCCCGGGCTTCCGGGAAGCGAGGGGGCCTGAGCCTTGTCAGACAAGGCCTGCCGTGGCCGTGTGTCGTGAACCGGCAGATCCTCAGGCCAGCAATTGCACCACGTGCGCGCCAATGGCCAGGCAGCTGGTCAATCCCGGTGACTCGATGCCCAGCAGCTGCACCACGCCCGCAACGCCGTGGGTCTGAGGCCCCTGAATCACGAAGTCTGCGGCGGCCTCGCCGGGGCCGCTGATCTTGGGGCGGATGCCGGCGTAGCCGGGCACCAGCGCGCCATCGGCCAGACCCGGCCAATACCGGCGGATCTCTGCGTAGAAGGCATCGGCGCGCACGGGATCGACCTGCAGATCGCCTGGGCTCTCGACCCACTGCACATCGGGGCCGAACTTGGCCTGGCCACCCATGTCCAGCGTGAGATGCACGCCCAGGCCCGCCGCCTCGGGCACGGGATAGATCAGGCGCGAGAACGGTGCCCGCCCGGACAGCGTGAAATAGTTGCCCTTGGCATAGAAGGCCTGCGGAACAAACTGCTGCGGAAACCCCTGCAAACGGGCCGCCAGCAATGGCGCATGAAGACCTGCCGCATTGACCAGGGTGCGGGCCGTCAGTTCCGTACCATCGGCCGTGCGCAGCCACACGCCGCCTGGACGGATGGCTGCCTCCTGCACCTCGGCATGGCAGACCACCATGCCGCCTGCGTTTTCGAGATCGCCCTGCAGGGCCAGCATCAGTGCGTGGCTGTCGATGATGCCGGTGCTGGGGGAGTGCAGTGCCGCCGCACAGTGCAGCGCGGGCTCCATGGCACGTGCCTCGGCGCCTTCAAGCCAACGCAGGTCGTGGACGCCATTGGCTTCGGCCTTGCGTGCAATGGTCTGGAGCTGTCCGCGCTGCGCCTCATCCGTTGCCACGATGAGCTTGCCGCATCGCTGATGGGCAATGCCGCGTTCACCGCAGTAGGCGTAGAGACGCTGCCGGCCTTCGACGCACAAACGGGCTTTCAACGAACCTTCGGGATAGTAGATGCCGGCGTGGATGACCTCGCTGTTGCGCGAGCTGGTGCCCGTGCCAATGGCTTCAGCCGCCTCCAGCACCATGACCTCCCTGCCCTGCAACGCCAGCGCCCTGGCCACCGCCAGCCCCACCACGCCCGCACCCACCACCACGCAATCGACCTGTTCGCTCATCTTGTCTGCCCTTTCGCCGTCCAGCAGCCGATTATCAGACGACGTCAGACACAAATGCGCCACAGATCATCTGGACGCATTGGAATTTCCAGGGCCTGAAAACCATGCACCGAGCGGAAATGAAAAAGCCCTCCTGAACAGATTTCAGGAGGGCTTGATTGGTGGGTGATACATGGATCGAACATGTGACCCCTGCCGTGTGAAGGCAGTGCTCTACCGCTGAGCTAATCACCCGCGAAGCCAGCTGCTAGGCCAACTTCTTTGGAAAAAATGGTGGGTGATACATGGATCGAACATGTGACCCCTGCCGTGTGAAGGCAGTGCTCTACCGCTGAGCTAATCACCCGCGAAGCCGGCTGCTAGGCCAACTTCTTTGGAAAAAATGGTGGGTGATACATGGATCGAACATGTGACCCCTGCCGTGTGAAGGCAGTGCTCTACCGCTGAGCTAATCACCCGCGAAGCTGGCTGCTAGGCCAACTTCTTTGGAAAAAATGGTGGGTGATACATGGATCGAACATGTGACCCCTGCCGTGTGAAGGCAGTGCTCTACCGCTGAGCTAATCACCCATATGTCGTTACTGCGACAAGACTTAGATTATGTCATAACTTCTAGGACTGATTTTCGAAGCCGCGCCAAATTGTCTTGCCGCCGCTCGATTTGTCCATCTGCACCATCACATCCTCGTGTGCGGCCAGCTCCTGATCATTGGCGTGCACCACGCGCAGCTTGAAGCTGGCCAGATCCACCTGCGCCACGACCAGCCCACCCTCGGACTGGACAGGCTCTTCCGCCATCAACAGGGCTTCCTGGCCCCGCGTGAGGTTGATGTAGACATCGGCCAGCAGCTCAGCATCCAGCAAGGCGCCGTGCAGCGTGCGCCCGGAGTTGTCCACCTCCAGGCGATCGCACAGCGAATCGAGCGAGTTGCGCTTGCCAGGGAACATCTCCTTGGCCATGACCAGGGTGTCGATGACCCCGCTCACGCACTGGCGGATCGGCGGGCGGTTGGCGAGCTCCAGCTCCTTGTTCAGGAAACCCAGGTCAAAGGGCGCGTTGTGGATGATGAGCTCGGCGCCCTGCAGGTACTCCCAGATCTCCTCGACCTTGTGCTCGAAGCGCGGCTTGTCCTTGAGGAATTCGGTGGTGATGCCGTGCACGCGCAGCGCGTCCGGATGGCTGTCGCGCCCCGCATTGAAATACAGATGCAGGTTGTTGCCGGTCAGCTTGCGGTTGACCATCTCCACGCAGCCCAGCTCGATGAGCCGGTCACCGTTGTCGGCTGACAGGCCAGTGGTTTCAGTGTCGAGAATGATTTGACGCGACATGTGCTGGCCCTCAGTGGTTTTCCTTGGCGTGATTGAGCGAGTACTTGGGAATTTCGATGGTCACGTCCTCGCGTGCCAGGATGGCCTGGCAGGACAGGCGGGACTGCGGCTGCAGGCCCCAGGCGCGGTCCAGCAGGTCTTCCTCCTCTTCCTCGGCCTCGTTCAGCGAGTTGTAGCCCGCCTTGACCACCACATGGCAGGTGGTGCATGCGCAGCTCATGTCGCAGGCATGTTCGATCTTGATGTTGTTGTCCAGCAGGGCCTCGCAGATCGAGGTTCCGGCGGGCGCCTCGATTTCGGCACCCTGGGGACAGTATTCGGCGTGGGGAAGTATTTTGATAACGGGCATGACGGATCTGCTGTCGGATCAGAAATCAGGAAAGGGATTGCACGCTCTTGCCGGCCAGGGCCTGCTGGATGCTGCGGTTCATGCGCTCGGCGGCGAAGGACTCCGTGCCCTTGGCCAGCGCTTGTGTCGCGGCCTCGATGACGGCGGCATCCTCTGAACCCACGCTGGCGCGCAGGGCGTCGATCAGCGCATCGATGGCTGCGCGCTGGTCCGCGGCGAGCACATCGCCATCGGCCTGCAGAGCGCTTTCGGTGGCCATCAGCATGCGATCGGCGTCGACACGCGCCTCCACCAGTGCGCGGGCCTGCATGTCCTGCTGGGCCGTGGCAAAGCCGTCCTGCAGCATGCGGGCAACCTCGTCGTCCGACAGACCGTACGACGGCTTGACATGGATATGGGCCTCGACGCCGCTGGTCTGCTCCTTGGCGCCTACCGACAGCAGGCCGTCGGCATCCACGGTGAAGGTCACACGGATGCGGGCTGCGCCGGCCGCCATGGGCGGGATGCCGCGCAGCTCGAAACGCGCCAGGCTGCGGCAGTCCGCCACCAGGTCGCGCTCGCCCTGCACCACATGGACGGCCAGGGCCGTCTGACCATCCTTGTAGGTGGTGAAGTCCTGGGCACGGGCTGTGGGAATGGTCTCGTTGCGGCTGATGATTCGCTCGACAAGGCCGCCCATGGTCTCCACGCCCAAGGACAGAGGAATCACGTCGAGCAGCAGCATGTCGCCGCTGGAGCTGTTGCCAGCGAGCTGGTTGGCCTGGATGGCGGCCCCCAGCGCGACGACTTCGTCGGGGTTGAGATTGATGAGAGGATCGCGCCCAAAGAACTCGGCCACGGCCTCGCGCACCTGGGGCATGCGGGTGGAACCGCCGACCAGCACCACGCCCTGCACTTCGTCGCGCGCCAGCCCTGCGTCCTTGAGCGCGCGGCGCACGGCCGCCAGCGAACGTGCCGTCAGATGGGCCGTGCTCGCATCGAAATCGCTGCGCTTTACATCGAAATGCACAGCGCCGGTAGACAGCTCGGCCGTGAGCGTTGCGACCTGTGCCTCCGTCAATGCCTGCTTGCAAAGGCGTGCCGCCATGCGCCAGCGGGCCTTGTCCTCGGCCGTCTGGGGAACCACGCCGGTCTGCTGGGCCACCCACTCGGCCAAAGCCGCATCGTAGTCGTCACCCCCCAGGGCCGAATCGCCGCCAGTGGAGACGACTTCGAACACACCCTGGGACAGGCGCAGGATAGAAATATCGAAAGTGCCGCCACCCAGGTCGTAGACGGCGTAGACGCCTTCGGAGCCGTTGTCCAGGCCGTAGGCAATGGCTGCAGCCGTGGGCTCGTTGATCAGGCGCAGCAGGTTGATGCCGGCGAGCTTTGCCGCATCCTTGGTGGCCTGGCGTTGTGCATCGTCAAAGTAGGCGGGCACGGTGATGACGGCGCCATGGATGTCGTCATTGAAGGTGTCTTCGGCACGGAAACGCAGCGTGGCCAGGATCTCGGCACTGACCTCCACGGCTGTCTTGGTGCCATCGACGGTCTCGATCCCGATCACGCCACGGCCGGCCTCCTGCTCCGCAAAGCGGTAAGGCAGCTTTTCCGGCGAATCGATGTCAGCCAGCGTGCGGCCCATGAAGCGCTTGGCCGAGGCAATGGTGTTGCCCGCATCGGTAGACAGTGCAGCCTGGGCGGCGTGGCCGATCTCACGACGGCCCTGGGGCAGATAGCGCACGACAGAAGGCAGCAGCACTCGGCCCTGGTCATCCGGCAGGCATTCGGCCACGCCATTGCGGACAGCGGCGACCAGCGAATGCGTGGTGCCCAGGTCGATGCCCACGGCAATGCGCCGCTGGTGGGGATCGGGAGACTGACCGGGTTCGGAAATCTGCAAAAGCGCCATGAAAATACTCGGGGAAATTGCAGGTCCGGGCCGGCCGGCCTGCCTTGTGAATGAGGGTCTCTCGTGGGAGGTGCGGATCGCGGGTTATTGTCCCAGTTGATCGCGGCGACGCTCTATGTCCTGCGCAAATCGCGCAACAAACATGAGGGCTCTGACCTGCTGCACAGCCGCCTGCGCATCGTGCAGTTCGTCCAGCTGACGACCGCATTCAGCCAGCATGCTCTTTCTCGCCTGCAGCACCTCGTCGTCCAGCGCATCCAGGGCGGCCTCGTCCTGCGCCTCTTCCAACGCCTCGCGCCACTCCATTTGCTGCATCAGAAAGGCGGTGGGCATGGACGTGTTGTCCTCAGCACGCACGGGTGCACCCAGCAATTCGCAGAGATACGCTGCGCGCCTGAGTGGTTCTTTCAACCGCTGGTAGGCCTCGTTGATGCGCACCGACCATTGCATGGCCACGCGCTGCGCGGCGGCTCCCTGCGAAGCAAAGCGGTCAGGGTGGGCCTCGCGCTGCAACTCCTTCCAGCGCGCGTCAATGGTGCTACGCTCCTGCGCAAATTGGCGCGGCAGCGCAAACAGCTCGAAATCGTCCGATTGCAGGTTCATGTCGATAAAAAGCCGCCAGCACCGAAGCGAAGGCGGCCTCTTGAGGGAGTAGAAGAAATCAGGGCCTGCCGGGCATGCCGCCAGGCCACAAAGGCCCGGCCACCCGGCAGATACCGGTCAGATGCGAAAGCTCTCGCCGCAACCGCAGCGATCACGCTCGTTGGGGTTGTGGAACTTGAAGCCTTCGTTCAAGCCCTCACGCACGAAATCCAGCTCCGTGCCGTCGATATAGGCCAGGCTCTTGGGATCGACCAGCACCTTGATGCCGTGGTCCTCGAAGATCACGTCCTCGGGCAATTGCTCGTCCACATACTCCAGCTTGTAGGCCAGGCCAGAGCAGCCCGTGGTCTTGACCCCGAGGCGCACGCCGATACCCTTGCCGCGGCGCGACAGGTAGCGGCTCACGTGGCGTGCCGCAGAATCGGTCAGCGAGATCGCCATATCAGGCGGCCACCACCGCAGTGCGCTTGGCACGGTAGTCATCGACTGCTGCCTTGATGGCATCTTCGGCCAGGATGGAGCAGTGCACCTTGACGGGAGGCAGAGCCAGCTCTTCGGCGATCTGGCTGTTCTTCAGCGCAGCCGCCTCATCCAGCGTCTTGCCCTTGACCCACTCGGTCACCAGCGAAGACGAGGCAATCGCGGAACCGCAGCCATAGGTCTTGAAACGCGCGTCCTCGATGACGCCGGTTTCGGGGTTGACCTTGATCTGCAGCTTCATCACGTCGCCGCAGGCAGGAGCGCCGACCATGCCGGTGCCTACCGATTCGTCGTTCTTGTCGAACGAGCCCACGTTGCGGGGATTTTCGTAGTGGTCTACCACTTTGTCGGAATAAGCCATGATGTCTACCTCTTCAATACTTGATTCGCGTGCCGGCCAATGCTCAGTGAGCCGCCCATTGGATGGTGCTGAGATCGATGCCGTCCTTGAACATCTCCCACAGCGGGCTGAGTTCGCGCAGCTTGACCACATTGGTGCGGATGGTGCTGATCGCGTAGTCGATTTCCTCTTCGGTCGTGAAGCGGCCGATCGTCATGCGCAGGCTGCTGTGCGCCAGTTCGTCGCTGCGGCCAAGTGCACGCAGCACATAGCTGGGCTCCAGGCTGGCCGACGTGCAGGCCGATCCCGAGGACACCGCCAGACCCTTGATGCCCATGATGAGCGACTCGCCTTCGACGAAGTTGAAGCTCATGTTCAGGTTCTGCGGCACACGGTGCTCCATGCTGCCGTTGATGAAGACCTGCTCCAGATCCTTCAAGCCGTTGAGCAGACGCTGCTGCAGCGCGTAGGCCTTGGCGTTGCTTTCAGCCATTTCTTCCTTGGCAATGCGGAAGGCCTCGCCCATGCCGACGATCTGGTGCGTAGGCAGCGTGCCCGAGCGCATGCCGCGCTCATGGCCACCACCGTGGATCTGAGCTTCCAGACGCACACGTGGCTTGCGGCGCACATACAGGGCACCCACGCCCTTGGGGCCATAGGTCTTGTGCGCGGTCATGCTCATCAGGTCCACCGGCAGCTTGGACATGTCGATCTCCACGCGGCCCGTTGCCTGCGCGGCATCCACATGAAACAGGATGCCCTTTTCACGGCACAGCGCGCCGATGGTGGGAATGTCTTGGATGACGCCGATTTCGTTGTTCACGAAGAGCACGCTGACCAAAATGGTGTCGGGGCGCAGCGCGGCCTTGAATGCCTCGATGTCGAGCAGGCCATCAGGCTGGACGTCCATGTAGGTCACCTCAAAGCCCTGGCGCTCGAGTTCACGCATGGTGTCGAGCACGGCCTTGTGCTCGGTCTTGAGCGTGATCAGGTGCTTGCCCTTGCCCTGGTAGAAATGCGCCGCGCCCTTGATGGCCAGGTTGATGGACTCGGTGGCACCGCTGGTCCAGACAATCTCACGGGGATCCGCGCCGATCAGGTCTGCGACCTGGCCGCGGGCCTTCTCGATGGCCTCCTCGGCTTCCCAACCCCAGGCATGACTGCGCGATGCGGCGTTGCCGAAATGCTCACGCAGCCAAGGAATCATGGCGTCCACCACGCGAGGGTCCACGGGGGTGGTCGCGCCATAGTCGAGATAGATGGGGAAATGCGGGGTCATGTCCATGACTGGCTCTTATCAAGGTTCAGGCTGGCAAAAAAACGGGAAGGCGATGAACTCCGGTGAATCCATCCAGGCGGACAACACCGCGCCACACAGCCATGCGCGGCGGTGCCCTGCCCTCAGGGTGTCAAAAGTCGATCAGGACTTGGCGAAGGCGTTGCCCAGCGCGAATACCGAGTTCGGGGCATTCACACGGATGGGCTTGACCACGGGAGCCGTGGAAATCGCGCGACGCACCACGGGCTTGTCCTCGATCTGGATGCCCTTGGCCAGTTGTTCGTCCACAAGCTTTTGCAGCGTCACGGAATCGAGGAACTCCACCATGCGCTGGTTCAGTGCGGCCCACAGCTCATGCGTCATGCAGCGGCCGGCTTCGCCCAGGCAATTTTCCTTGCCGCCACACTGGGTGGCATCAATGGGTTCGTCCACGGAGACGATGATGTCGGCCACGGTAATGTCGCCAGCCTTGCGGGCGAGCGTGTAGCCGCCGCCGGGTCCACGGGTGGACTCGACGAGTTCATGGCGGCGCAGCTTGCCGAACAGCTGTTCCAGATACGACAGGGAAATCTGTTGCCGCTGGCTGATGGCTGCCAGCGTGACAGGGCCATTGTTCTGGCGCAGGGCCAGATCGATCATGGCAGTGACCGCAAAACGGCCTTTGGTGGTGAGACGCATTACGAGCTCCTTCAGTCAGGCTTGTACGTTACAGAAACACCCGCTCCAGCGATTTGACTGGAGTTGGGCACAGTCTCCGCCCTTACTCCGTCCTGTTCAAAAGGTTCAGAGCCCTTCTTTTCATCGAAGTTTTTGTTGTTGTTGAGTGTTGACCCTTAGTGTACCACATTCCCCATCAATTTTGTCGGGTAACAGGAGCTAACGGGCTTCAGACCAGGCGCCGCCTCAGGAAACCTGCACGGATGAGCCCCCGAACAGTTGCTCCTTGAGCAGCGCCAGCTGATCGCGCACCCGCGCAGCCTGTTCGAACTCCAGGCTGCGCGCATGTTCGAGCATCTGCTTCTCCAGACGCTTGATTTCCTTGGCCACATCTTTTTCGGACATGTCCTCGACACGCGCTCTTTCGAGCTGATTGGCCTGCAGGCGTTCCGCTTCCTTGCCACTTTTTTCGCTGTAGACACCATCAATCAGGTCTTTCACCCGCTTGACAATCTGCTTGGGTTCGATTCCGTTTTCCTCGTTGAAGCTTATTTGCTTGGCACGGCGGCGCTCGGTCTCGCCAATGGCCTTCTTCATGGACTCCGTGACCCGGTCCGCATACAGGATGGCCTTGCCATGCAGGTTGCGCGCGGCGCGGCCGATGGTCTGGATGAGACTGCGTTCGGCGCGAAGAAAGCCTTCCTTGTCGGCATCGAGGATGGCGACCAGCGAGACTTCGGGGATGTCGAGTCCCTCGCGCAGCAGGTTGATGCCCACGAGCACGTCAAAGACACCCAGGCGCAGATCACGAATGATCTCCACACGCTCCACCGTTTCCACGTCGGAGTGCAGATAGCGCACCTTGACGCCGTTTTCACTCAGGTAGTCGGTTAGTTGCTCGGCCATGCGCTTGGTCAGCGTGGTGATGAGAACACGCTCCGTGCGTTCGACGCGCAGGCGGATTTCCTGCAGCACGTCGTCCACCTGATTGGTGGCCGGGCGTACTTCGATTTCAGGATCGATGAGGCCTGTGGGGCGAACGACCTGGTCCACGACCTGGCCCGAGTGGGTCTTCTCGTAGTCTGCCGGCGTGGCGGAGACAAAGATGACCTGGCGCATGCGCTGCTCGAATTCCTCAAATTTGAGCGGCCGGTTGTCCAGCGCCGAAGGCAACCGAAAGCCGTATTCCACCAGCGTGGTCTTGCGCGAGCGGTCGCCGCTGTACATGGCGTTGAGCTGGCCGATCATCTGGTGACTCTCGTCCAGGAACATGAGGGCGTCGCCGGGCAGGTAGTCGGTCAGGGTGCTGGGCGGCTCGCCGGGTGCGGCGCCTGAGAGGTGGCGGGTGTAGTTCTCGATGCCCTTGCAGTGGCCGACCTCGGTGAGCATCTCCAGATCGAAGCGTGTGCGCTGCTCCAGGCGCTGGGCCTCGACCAGCTTGCCGTCACCCACCAGTTGCTTGAGCCGCTCGGCCAGCTCCAGCTTGATGGTTTCCACAGCGGCCAGCACCTTGTCGCGCGGCGTGACGTAGTGGCTGCTGGGGTAGACGGTGAAGCGCGGAATGCTCTGGCGCACGCGGCCCGTCAGCGGGTCGAACAGTTGCAGGCTTTCGACCTCGTCATCGAAAAGTTCGATGCGTATGGCCAGCTCGGAATGCTCGGCGGGGAAGACGTCGATGGTGTCGCCGCGCACGCGGAACTTGCCCCGGCTGAAGTCCTGGTCATTGCGCTGGTACTGCATGCGGATCAGTTGCGCGATGACGTCGCGCTGGTTGATGCGGTCGCCGGTGCGCAGCGTCATGATCATGCGGTGGTAGCTTTCGGGCTCCCCAATGCCGTAGATGGCCGATACCGTGGCGACGATGACCACGTCGCGCCGCTCCATCAGGCTTTTGGTGCACGACAGCCGCATCTGCTCGATGTGCTCGTTGATGGCGCTGTCCTTTTCGATGAACAGGTCGCGCTGGGGCACATAGGCCTCGGGCTGGTAGTAGTCGTAGTAGCTGACGAAGTATTCGACGGAGTTCTTGGGAAAGAACTCGCGGAATTCGCTGTACAGCTGCGCTGCCAGCGTCTTGTTGGGCGCGAAGACAATGGCCGGGCGACCCAGGCGGGCGATCACGTTGGCCATGGTGAAGGTCTTGCCCGAGCCCGTCACGCCCAGCAGGGTCTGGAAGGATTCGCCGTCCTGGATGCCTTCGACCAGCTTTTCAATGGCGGCAGGCTGATCGCCGGCCGGCGGATAGGGCTGGAACAGCTCGAAGGGGGAGTCCGCGAAATGCACGAACTGGCCGGAGGCCTCAGGTGCTGGAGAGGAATCAGAGACTTCGTGCATGACGTGGGTTCGCAAAAGTGAGTATCGGCCGGCGAGATCGCTAGAATTCATGGGTTAACCCGAAAGCCTACCGTAGCTTGGGGCTAGCCGCGTTTTTTCCACCTCCCAAGACATCCCAAGGACGCTTCATGTCTCTGTTTACCGCCGTCGAAATGGCCCCCCGCGACCCCATCCTGGGTCTGAACGAGCAGTTCGCTGCCGACACCAACCCCAGCAAGGTGAATCTGGGCGTGGGCGTGTACTTCGACGACAACGGCAAGTTGCCCCTGCTCGAATGCGTGCAGGCCGCCGAGAAGGCGATGATGGACAAGCCCACGGCCCGCGGCTACCTGCCCATCGACGGCATCGCTGCCTATGATGCCGCAGTCAAGGGCCTGGTGTTCGGCGCCGAGTCCGACGTCGTCAAGTCCGGCCGCGTGTCCACGGTGCAGGCCATCGGCGGCACCGGCGGCCTGAAGATCGGCGCCGACTTCCTCAAGAAGATCAGCCCCGCCGCCAAGGTGCTGATCTCCGACCCGAGCTGGGAAAACCACAAGGCCATCTTCACCAATGCAGGCTTCGAAGTGGGCACCTATGCCTACTACGACGCAGTCAACCGCAAGGTGAACTTCGAAGGCATGCTGGCCGACCTGAACGCGGCCGCCGCCGGCACCATCGTGGTGCTGCACGCCTGCTGCCACAACCCGACCGGCTATGACATCACGGCCGAGCAGTGGGACCAGGTGATCGCCGCCGTCAAGGCCAAGGGTCTGGTGGCCTTCCTCGACATGGCCTACCAGGGCTTTGGCCACGGCATTGCCGAAGACGGCGCCGTGATCGGCAAGTTCGTGGCCGCCGGCCTGAACATCTTCGTCTCGACCTCGTTCTCCAAGAGCTTCAGCCTGTACGGCGAGCGCGTGGGCGCGCTGTCGGTGGTGGCCAACGACAAGGAAGAAGCGGCCCGCGTGCTGAGCCAGCTCAAGATCGTCATCCGCACCAACTACTCCAACCCGCCCACCCATGGTGGCGCCGTGGTGGCCGCCGTGCTGAACAACCCCGAGCTGCGCGCCCTGTGGGAAAAGGAACTGGGCGAGATGCGCGTGCGCATCAAGGCCATGCGCCAGAAGCTGGTTGATGGCCTGAAGGCTGCCGGTGTCCAGCAGGACATGGGCTTCATCACCACCCAGATCGGCATGTTCAGCTACTCCGGCCTGAGCAAGGACCAGATGGTGCGCCTGCGCACCGAGTTCGGCGTCTACGGCACGGATACGGGCCGCATGTGCGTGGCCGCGCTGAACAGCAAGAACATCGACTACGTCTGCCAGTCGATCGCCAAGGTGGTCTGACCCCCACCCCGGCTGCCCGGCCATGCGCCGGGTTTGCAGACATGCCGCCAACGGTGCATTGCCCTGGCGGCATTTTCTTTTTCCGGGCGGCTTTTGCATCCTCACCGTCCGGTATGCGCCAGGCCCTGGGAGGCATGGGTGCGATCATGCGTGCAGTTGAAACACCGAATGCACAACGAGACGCTCCATTCCCATGCCCGATCACGCGCCTCCTGAACCCATTGCGCTACACGCGCCCCTCTCATCTTCCCCCACCAACGGGCTGCCTTTGTCGGGCGTGCGCATCCTGAGTCTGGCCCTGAATCTGCCCGGCCCCGCCGCCCTGATGCGCTGTGCCGCCATGGGCGCGCAGTGCAGCAAGCTGGAGCCTCCGTCTGCACAGCCAGCTGCGACCGGTGCGGCCGGTACAGCCGGTGTGGCCGGTGCAGACCCGATGGCGCACTACAGCCCGCAAGCCTATGCCGACATGCACCAGGGCGTTGCGGTCTGGCAGGCACAGCTCAAGAGCGAGGAAGGACAGGCGGCGCTGCACGATGCGCTGGATGCGGCCGACATCCTGCTCACCTCGTTCCGCCCCGCCGCACTGGCCAAGCTGGGGCTGGACTGGCCGTCGCTGCAGCAGCGCCATCCGCAGCTGTCGCTGGTGCGCATCGTCGGCAGCGCGGGAGCCCTGGCCGATGTGCCGGGCCATGACCTGACCTACCAGGCCGAGGCGGGGCTGGTACAGGGCGGCGCCATGCCACCCAGCCTGTTTGCCGACATGGCCGGTGCGCTGATGGCCAGCGAAGCCGTGCTCAAGGCCTGGCTGCTGCGCCAGCGCAGCGGCCACGGCAGTCTCCAGGAAACAGGCCTGGCCCAGGCCGCGCAGTGGCTGGCTTTGCCCTGGCATTGGGGCCTGACCCGGCCCGATGGCGATGTGGGCGGCGCGCACGCAGGCTATCGCGTCTATGCCTGCGCCGATGGATCGGTGGCCGTGGCGGCCCTGGAGCCGCATTTCGCGGCCCGCCTGTGCGCCGTGGCGTCGGTGAATGGCGATGGCAGCATCGCCAGCATGCGCAGCCCCGCCATGCATGCAGCCCTCCAAGCCTTCCTGGCCCCCTTGTCCTGCGCCGAGCTGGCAGACCTGGCCGCGCAGCACGATCTGCCCCTGCACCCTCTTCCCGGCCCACCCCAGGCACCACCTCGCTTGTAGGCGGACACCTAAAAGCACCACCTGCCCGCAGCCTACAAGCCGCGCAGGTCATGGCTGGCCGCCGCATGCGGGCATGCTGCGGCCAATGACCCTCTTTACCGTAATAGCCCGCTCCTCTTAAATCGGAGTTGCGCATACAACCGGACAACCCGAACACATCTGGAAACACCCATAATCGGCTTATCTGGAGGCAGCCCCATGGTTCGAGAACATCCATCAACCGCCCGGATATCCGGGACGCGTCAGCCACCCAGCCATACGGCGCCAGTTCTGCGGCGCATTGGCGCCAGCGCCTGAGCCGCCCACACGGCCAACCCTCCCCTGCTCCACCCATGCAAAGCCAGCCCCCAGCCCATGTGCCGGTACTGCAGCTGGTGCAGCGCATCTGGCCCCTGGTGCTGGTGGTCGTGGTGCTGGTGGTCATGGCCAGCGGCAGCCTCTACCTTGTGTCTGCCGTGCGCGCCTTCGTGGCCGGAGAAAGCCTGTGGTCCAAGGCACAGAAGGACGCCATCTACGCCCTGAGCCGCTATGTGGACAGCGGCTCGGCGCGCGACATGGCGCGCTTCGAGCAGGCCATGGCCATTCCCGCGGGCGACTGGCAGGCGCGCATGGCGCTGGACGATGTACCAGCCAGGGTCAAGGATGCGCGTGCCGGCATTCTTCTGGGAGGCAACCACCCTGACGATGCCGAGGCGCTGATCTGGCTCATGCAGACCTTCCGCCATGTCGAGCTTCTGGAAGAGCCTTATCGCTACTGGAAACAAGGCGATCAGTACCTGCAGCAACTCGACAGGCTGGCCCAGGAGATAGAGCAGCGCCACGCCGTGGGCAGCGTCAGCGCCGAGGACGCCATCACCTGGAAGCGCGAGATCGAGCAGATCAACGCCGGCGTCACACCGGCCACCCAGCAGTTCAGCGCCTCGCTGGGCCGCAGTTCACGGCAGATGGTGATGTGGCTGCAGGGCATCCATCTGGTGCTGGGTGTGGCGCTGATCCTGGTGGCGCTCTGGCATACGCGGCGCATGCTGCAGCAGCGCCAGCAGGTGCAAAACGACCTGCTGACGGAAAAGGAAAGGGCCCAGACCACGCTGGCCTCGCTGGGCGACGCCGTGATCACCACGGACGCCCAGGGCGTGGTGGACTATGCCAACCCCGCCGCGCTGGGCCTGCTGGGCAGCAGCGAACAACAGCTCAAGGGCCAGCACCTGGCCAAGGGCCTGCATTTCAACAGCATTGACACTACCCAGACCGCGGAAAGCCTGCTGGCCCATTTGCTGTCGGGCCAGCAACTGCGCGAGGAGCACACGCGCTGGCTGCGGCGCCATGACCGCAGCATCGTGCCGGTCAAGCTCATGGGGTCGGCCATCAGCGGCGGCGGGGAGCGCCCGGCCGGTGCGGTGATCGTGCTCAGGGATGTCTCGCGCGAGCAGCAGTATCTGGACCAACTGTCATGGCATGCCAGCCACGACGGGCTGACCGGGCTGGAGAACCGCGTCGAGTTCGAGCGCCGGCTGCAGCGCCTGCTCAACCAGGGCCAGCACAGGCTGCGGCCCTCGGCCGTGCTGTACATGGACCTGGACCAGTTCAAGCTCATCAACGAGACCTGTGGCCACCCGGCGGGCGACGAGATGCTGTGCGAGGTCAGCCGCCTGCTGCTGCACAACCTGCGCGAGACCGACACCCTCGCGCGGCTGGGCGGAGATGAATTCGGCGTTCTTCTGGAGAAC
>NZ_JFYT01000032.1:0-110617 GCF_000632165.1 Delftia sp. RIT313
CCCCCGCCAAGCCCAGCCAGCAGCAGCTGAACCAGGAAATGACGCGCAAGCTGCTGGCCCATCCCGGCGTGACGCCCGGTGCCGGCTTTTCGGCGCCCGGTGTCAAGTCGACCGGCGTGGTGATCATCGACGCCATCGACCAGGCCCAGGCGCGCGAGAAGGCATCGTCCGCCGCGCGCCCTGCTGCGGCGATTGCCAACCCCTCTCCCGCTTCCTGACGCTTCTGACGCTTCCTGACCTCTGCGCTCACAGGAGCCGCAACGCAAAAGCCCGGCATTGCCGGGCTTTTTTGTGTCTTGAGCGGCCTTGCCGCACCGCTCACTGGTGCTTGCGCGCCCAGGCAGCGAACTTCTGCACGAAGCCGTTCACGAAGTCGCGGCTGCCGGCGCCGATGGAGCCGTCTTCGGCAAACAGGCCATCCTTGGCCTGGATGAAGATTTCGGGCTGGGCCAGCGTGGGCATGTCCAGGTAGGCCAGCACATTGCGCAGATGCTGCTGTGCGAGCGCCGTGCCGATGGCACCCACGGAGACGCCGGCCACGGCAGCGGGCTTGCCGGCCCAGACGCTCTTGCCGTAGGGGCGCGAGCCCTGGTCCAACGCATTCTTGAGCACGCCGGGAATCGAGCGGTTGTACTCGGGCGTCAGGAACAGCACGGCCTGGGCCGACTGGATCTGGGCGCGGAACTGCTTGACCACGTCCACCTCATTGCCGTCATGGTCCTGGTTGTAAAGGGGCAGGTTGTCGATGGCGACCTGCTCGAAGACCAGGCCTTCGGGTGCCAGGCGCGCAATGGCGTCGGCGAATTTGCGGTTGAAGGAATCCTTGCGCAGGCTGCCCACGATGACAGCGACCTTGATCTGGCTCATGCATTGCTCCTGGAGGAAATGGCGGGAAACGGGCGGGAAAGAGGCGGGAGGGGCACCTCCCGCAAGCAGCCATTATGTGGCCGCGTTCAGCAGGCTCACTGTAGGAAGGAGGGCTTGGCGTAGCCCTGGAACTTGCTGTCCACCACGGCCTTGAATTCGGCGGAGCGGTAGACCTCGGCCAGGTCCTTGGCCCATGCCGTGCCCTGGTCCTTCTTCTTGATGGCCACCACGTTCAGGTAGTGGTCGGGGGTCTTTTCCAGCGAGACGGCCTCGGTCAGCTTCAGGCCCGAAGAGATGGCGAAGTTGCCGTTGATGATGGCGTACTCGGTGTCGCCCAGCGAACGCGGCAGCTGTGCGGCTTCCAGCGGGATGAACTTGAGCTTGCGCGGATTCTCGGCCAGGTCCTTTTCAGACACGCGCAGCGGATCGATGCCGGGCTTGGCCTTGATCAGCCCGGCCTGCTCCAGCAGCACCAGCGCACGCGCCAGGTTGCTGGGGTCGTTGGGCAGGGTCACGCGGTCGCCTTCCTTGGCCTCGGCCAGGGTCTTGCGGGTCTTGGAGTACACGCCCAGCGGGGCGATGGGGCCTTGCACCAGCTCCACCAGATCCAGCTTCTGGTCGGCCGCGAACTTCTGCAGGTAGACGCGGTGCTGGAAGAAGTTGGCATCCAGCGAGCCCTGGGCCAGCGCCAGGTTGGGCTGCACGTAGTCGTTGAACTCCACCAGCTTGACCTGGTAGCCCTTCTTTTGCAGCAGCGGCACGATGCCCTGCTTGAGCTGGTCGATGTTGGAGCCTGCCGTGCCGCCGATCACCAGCTGCTTCTTGTCGGCCTGGGCGTGGGCGGGCAGCGCCAGCACGCTGGCAGCGGCAAGGGCGGCGGCCGAGGCCAGCAGGTGGCGGCGCACGAAGGAAAGGGATGCGGTCATGTCGGAATCCTTTTTTTGGGAGAGAGCGGGAAGAAAGAAGAAAGCGGGTCTGGACAGCGCACTCAGCCGCGCTTGTCCAGGCGGCGGGCCGCCGTGTTGCCCACGAACTGGATGACCTGGACCATGGCCACGAGGATGGTCACGGTGAGCACCATCACATCGGTCTGGAAGCGGTAGTAGCCGTAGCGGATGGCCAGATCGCCAATGCCGCCGCCGCCCACCACGCCGGCAATGGCGGAGTACGACAGAAAGCTCACGGCCAGCACGGTCAGCGCCAGCACCAGGCCCGAACGCGCCTCGACGATGAGCACGCGCCAGACGATCTGCAGCTCCGAGGCGCCCATGGCGTGCGCGGCCTCGATCACGCCGCGCGGCACATCGCGCAGGCACTGGTCCACCAGGCGTGCCAGGTACGGGATGGCCGCCACGGACAGCGGCACGGCCGCAGCCAGCGGGCCGATGGAGGTGCCAGCCAGCCAGCGCGTGAAGGGCACCAGCGCGACCAGCAAGATGATGAAGGGGAAGGACCGCACGGTGTTGACCGTCCAGTTCAGCACGGCGAAGGCCGGGCGGTTGTCCAGCGACTGGCCGGGGCCCAGCAGGAACAGCAGCACGCCCAGCGGGCCGCCAATGAGCACGGCGGCCGACAGGCCGATGCCCAGCATCAAAAGGGTCTGGCCCATGGCCAGCCACAGCTCGGGCAGGATTTCGACGATGTTTTCAGACATGGGAATGCGGAATCGAAAAGAAGGGAAAAACGGGAAGGGGCGAAGACCCCATCAGTGCTCGGAGCCGCCCACGGCGCGCAGCACCACGGGACGGGTGGCGCCGCGCTCGCGCAGGGCCTTGTCGGCACGCTCCACGCGCAGGGCCTCGAGTTCGCTGCCCAGCAGCGTGGCGCGCTGCGGCGCCTCGTAGGCACGGCCCTGCGGCAGGGCGGGCAGCGTGAAGCGTTCGGCCACCTGGCCCTGTTCGATGATGGCCACCTCGCTGCACAGCGCATCGACCACGGCCAGCTCGTGCGTGACGATGACGATGGTCACGCCCAAGCGGCTGTTGATGTCGGCCAGCGTGGCCAGGATGGAGCGCGTGGTCTCGCTGTCCAGCGCCGAGGTGGGCTCGTCGCACAGCAGCACCTGCGGGCGCGGCGCCAAGGCGCGCGCAATCGCCACGCGCTGCTTCTGGCCGCCCGACAGCTGGGCAGGATGGCTGGCCGCCTTGTCGGTCAGGCCGACGATGTCCAGGCACTCGCGCACGCGCTGCTCGATCTGGGCACGCGAATGGCCACCGTGGATGCGCAGCGGAAAGGCCACGTTCTCGAACACGGTGGCGTTCTGCAGCAGGTTGAACTGCTGAAAGATCATGCCGATGTTCTGGCGCGCCTCGCGCAACGCGCGGCGGCCCAGGTCGGTCAGGCGCTGGCCTGCCACCACCACCTCGCCGCTGTCGGGACGCTCCAGCAGGTTGATCAGGCGCAGCAGCGTGGACTTGCCCGCACCGCTCTTGCCGATCAGGCCGAAGACCGTGCCCTGGCCGATGTCCAGCGATACCGAACGCACGGCATCGAAGTGCTTGCCATCGGCTGTTACAAATTTCTTTTGCAGGTCGCGCAGGCGGATCAGCGCGTTTTCCGGGGCCAAATGGGCGGTCTGGACGGTCATGGAGTCTCGGTTCGGCAGTGAAAACGGTCCTGGGATCGGCAACGGCAGCCTTTGCACCGCCATCTCCAGGCAATGGCGCGCAATTTCCGGGCCCTGTGCTGAGGAGTTGGACGCAGTTGCAAGCCGATGGGCATGCGTTGTCTTGCGTCGTCGCCAAGCACAGGCGAATCCCCTGGATCTGCCGTCATTAGTGTTCTAACGAGTGTGTTGCAAAACGTTGTTCAAACAAAAGAATAAAAAATACGGTGCTTATATCGATTGCCGTCTTTCAAGCCTTGATGTACGGCCTGGACGGCATTGCTAGAATCCGCCCCCGACAGGCCTGTACAACGGCAAGATCCCTTGCGGTTGCGTGCATTACAGGTAAGTGCCCGCTTTCCTTTGCCATGCCCGAATCCTCCCGAACTGCCGACCGTCCTGCCAGCACCGCCAGCCTGTGCGTGGAAGCCGTGCGCCTGCGGCGCGGCATCACAACAGTCTTTGACGGCCTCGACCTGCGGCTGGACGAGCCGCGCGTGGGCCTCATCGGCGACAACGGCGCCGGCAAGACCAGCCTGTTCCGCCTGCTGTGCGGACTGGATGCGCCCGAGGCCGGGCGCGTGCTGCTGGACGGCACCGAACTGCACGAGGCCCGTGCACAGCGCCCGGGCCAGGTCGGGCTGATGTTCCAGAACCCCGACGACCAGATCATCTTCCCCACCGTGGAGGAAGAGCTGGCCCTGGGTCTGCGCCCTTCGGGCATCTCGCGGCGCGAGGCCACGGAGCGCGCCCGTGCCCTGCTGGCCAGCCGCGGCCTGGCCGACTGGGCACCGCGCGCCGTGGCCGGGCTCAGCCAGGGCCAGCGCCAGCAGGTGTGCTGGCTGGCCCTGCTCATTGCCGCGCCGCGCGTGCTGCTGCTGGACGAGCCCTTCGCCAGCCTGGACCTGCCGGGCCAGGCGCGGCTGGCCCGGGACATCGCGGCCGCCGAGCAGCAGGTGCTGGTCTCCACCCACGTGCTGGACCACGTGCGCAGCTTTGGCCGCGTGCTCTGGCTGGAGCGCGGCCAAGTGCGCGCAGACGGCCCCGGCCACGCGGTCTGCGCGGCCTATGAAGCCGACGTGGCACGCCGGCTGCAAGCGCAGGACTGACGCAGGAGCCGGCCACCATGGGAAGCCTCTACAGCGAATACACCAGTTGGCTCCATGCCTGGAGCGCGGGCCGCAAGCTGCTGCTCATGGCGCTGCTGGGAACGGGCCTGTTCCTCATCGATTCACCGTGGCTGCTGGCCCTGGCTGGCGCCGCCTGCGGCCTGCTGTGGCTGTCGCTGGGACGCGCCACCGAGGGCGCACGGCGGCTCATGCTGTCGGTCACCGTGGCCGCCTTGCTGGTCGCTGCCTTCCATGTGTGGATGCAGCACTACGCCCTGGCCGCCGCCAGCGCGCTGCGCCTGGTCTGCGCCTCCACGCTGGGCATGGCGCTGACCGTGAGCACACGCCCCAGCGATCTGGTCGATGTGCTGGAGCGGCTGCTGGCGCCGCTGGAGCGCATCGGCATCTCCCCCGAACAGGTGGCCCTGCAGCTGGCATTGATGCTGCGTTTCACCGAGCATTTCTTCGTGCAGTGGAAGCGCATGGACGACGCCCACCGGCTGCGCACGGGCCGCGCCGGCGGCCTGCGCCTGATTGCGCCGCTGACCATCCACATGCTGCAGGCCACGCGCCGCGTGTCCGATGCGCTGTGGGCGCGCCTGGGCCGCTGAGGCCTGCCCTGCCCCATTTCCCGACCGATCCATACGCAAAAGCCTTGCGAGAACCTTCCGAGAACCGTCCATGACCGCCCCCTCCACCGTCTCACGCGCCTCCGCGCGCTCCATGGCCCAGGTCTCGCTGTTTGCGGCGCTGATGGCGGTCATGGGCCTGATTCCCAAGATCGACCTGCCGCTGGGCGTGCCCATCACCATCCAGTCGCTGGGCGTGATGCTGGCCGGCGTGATGCTCGGCCCCTGGCGCGGCATGCAGTCCATGCTGCTGTTCCTCGCGGCCGTGGCCGTGGGCCTGCCCCTGCTGTCGGGCGGGCGCGGCGGCATTGCCGTCTTCATGGCGCCCTCGGCCGGCTACCTGCTGGGCTACCCGCTGGCGGCCTGCATTGCCGGCCTGGTCATGCGTGCCCTGCCCCAGGGCTCGCCCCGGCGCGCGGCGTTCAGCGCCTTTGCGGCCTCGGCGCTGGGCGGGCTGGTGGCCCTGCATGCCTTTGGCGTGCTGGGCCTCATGCTGATGGCCAAGCTCAGCCTGTCGCAGGCCTTCATGGCCACCTTGCTGTTCGTGCCCGGAGATCTGATCAAGTGCGTGCTGTGCGCCCTGGTGGTGCACACGGTGGCGCGCGGCATGCCGGACTGGCCGTTCGGAGGCCGCCAGCATGGTTGAGCCACTCGCGCCCCACCCGCTGGCCGCGCCGCTGCAGCACCCGTGGACCCTGGTCCATGGCCCGCTGGAGCATTGGGCCCGGCAGCGCCCCGATGCGATGGCGCTGCAAAGCGAGGCGGGCCAATGGAGCTTTGCCGCGCTGCATGCCGCCGTGCTGCAGCGCTCGGCCGCGCTGGTGGCCGGCCAGGCGCCAGAGATGCTGCTGCTGGACACGGGCGGCAGCGCCAGCACCGTGGATGCCATCGTCGAATTCCTCGCCATCCTGCACAGCGGCCGCTGCGCCGCCGTGGCCGACCCCGATTGGCCCGATGCCGTGCGCCAGCGCATCGAAAGCTGGCTGCCCACCGCGCCCAGCCCACTGGCCGAGGCCACGGCCACCTGCGCCTTCTACACCGGCTTCACCTCGGGCAGCACCGGCCTGCCCAAGGGCTTCATGCGCCACCACCGTTCGTGGACAGAGAGCTTTCGCGTCTGCCTGCAGGACTTCGGCCCCGTGGCCGCGCAGCGCACCATGGCGCCCGGGCGCATCTCGCATTCGCTGTTCCTGTTCGGCGTGATGCAGGGCCTGTGGTGCGGCGAAGGCGCCGTGGTGCAGGAGCGGTTCTCAGCGGCGCGCTGCCTGGCCAGCCTGGCGCGCGGCGAGGCGCCCTGCCTGGTCGCCGTGCCCAGCCAGTTGCTGCTGATGCTGCAATGGGCCGCACACCGCGCGCTGGCGCCCATCCCCGACGTGGAGCTGATCATGATCAGCGGCGCGCGCTGGATGCGCGCCCAGACCCCGGCCCTGCGCGCGCTGTTTCCGCGCGCACGCATCATCGAGTTCTACGGTGCCTCGGAGGCCAGCTTCATCGCCTGGATGGAGGCCGACGAACAGGCCCCGCCCCAGGCCGTGGGCCGGCCCTTCAGCAATGTGCAGTTGCAGATCCGCCCCGCCACGCAGCAGCCCGGCGACCAGCCCCTGCAGCCAGGCGAGGACGGCCTGATCTACATGCGCAGCCCCATGCTGTTCATGGACTATGTGGGCGAGGCCCGCGACGGCACGGCCGCGCTGCGCGACGGCGAATGGCTGTCCGTGCGCGACATGGGCCATATCGATGGCGGCGGCCAGCTGTGCCTGGCCGGACGCCAGAGCCGCATGCTCGTCACCCAAGGCAAGAACCTGTTTCCCGAAGAAGTCGAGACCCTGCTGGCCGCGCACCCGGGCGTGGCCCAGGTCTCCATCCAAGGCCTGCCCGACGCCCTGCGCGGCATGCAGGTGCACGCCGTCGTGCAATGGCACGGCGCCGCGCCCGCAGGCTCCGCACAGGCGCTGGCGGCCTGGCTGCGCGAGCGGCTGGAAAGCTACAAGCTGCCGCGCCAATGGTGGAGCTGCGCCGACTGGCCGCAGACCGCCAGCGGAAAGACCGACCATGGCCGGCTGGCGCGCATGCTGGCGGCCACGGACACTGGCCAGCCACTGCCCGGCGAACCCGCGCTGCTGCCCCTGCCATGAACCCGCAAGACGCCCCCGTCATCCTGGCCTGGGCGCGCAGCCCCGTCGCCCCCGTGGGCGGTGCGCTGCGCGAGCTTGCGGCGCACGAACTGGGCGCGCCCGTGCTCCAGGCCCTGCTGGCCCGGGCCGGCCTGCCTGCCCGGGCCGTGGATGCCGTGGTCTTAGGCAACGCCCTGGGCGCAGGCGGCAACCCGGCCCGCATGCTGGCCCTGGCTGCGGGCCTGCCGGAGCGCTGCGCGGCCCACAGCGTGGACACTCAATGCTGCTCTGGCCTGGACAGCGTGGCCCTGGCTGCGGGCCTGCTGCTGTCGGGCCAGGCCGATATCGTGGTGGCCGGTGGTGCCGAGGCCTGGAGCCGTGCCCCCATCCGCCAGACACGCCCGCGCCATGCAGGCGAGTTGCCCGTCACCTATGACCGCCCCGCGTTCGCTCCCGACCCCGTACGCGACCCGGACCTGCTGCAATCGGCCGCAGACCATGCACTGGCCCACGGCATCACCCGCGCCGTTCAGGAGGCCCATGCCATCCACAGCCACGCGCTTGCGCTCGCGCACCGCGACCGGCTGGCCCAAGAGATCGTGCCCATGGCGGGGCTGGACCACGACGCCTATCCGCGCGCCTTGAACCCGGCCCGCGTTGCCCGCATGCCCGTGGTGGCCGAAGCGGCTGGCGCCGTTGACGCCCATGCACGCCAGCGCCATGCGCTGAGCACGCCCACCATCTCGCCCAAGGCCGATGGCGCAGCCCTGGTGCTGCTGGCCACGCCGCAGGCCTGTGCACGCCTGGGCCTGCAGCCACGCGCCCGCTGGGTGGCCAGTGCCTCGCTGGGCCATGCGCCGGAAACACCGCTGGTCGCCGCCGCACTGGCGGCCCAGCAGGTGCTGGAGCGTGCAGCCGCAGCGCTGCAGCTTCCTCGCCTGACTGCGGCAGAGCTCCAGGCTGTGGAGCTGCACGATGCCTTCGCCGTGCAGGCCCTGGCCTTTGCCGAAACCCTGGGCCTGCCGCTGCAGCAGCTCAACACCGGCGGCGGTGGCCTGGCGCGCGGCCATCCCATTGGCGCATCGGGCGCGGTTGCGCTGGTGCGCATGCTCTCAGACCTGCACCGCACGCCAGCAGCCCACAGACCGGCTCTGGGCCTGGCCGCCATTGCAGGGGCGGGCGGCATAGGTGCGGCCTGCCTGGTGCAGGCGCTTTGAATCCATGGACTCCGCATTTCCCATGTCCGCCAACCCACCGTCCGACACCCTTCCCTTTGGCGATGCGCATGAGGCCCTGGTGCACGCGCGCCGCTCCGTGCGCGCCTACCGGCCCGATCCTGTGCCGGACGCGCTGCTGCACCAGTTGCTGCAATCGGCCCGCCGGGCGCCCAGCGGCGGCAACCTGCAGCCCGGCCAGTTCATCCAGGTGCGCGGCAGCCTGCGCGGCGCACTCACACAGGCACTGCTGGCCGACTGGCAAGGCGGAGCGCCTGAGCGCGAGGACTACGGCTACTTCCCCCGCCCCATGCCCATGGCGCTGCGCAAGCGCCAGGTGGCGTCGGCCCAGGCCCTGTACAGCGCCCTGGGCGTGGCCCGCGAGGACCGTGCCGGGCGCGACGCGCAGTTCGGCCGCAACTACCGCTTCTTCGACGCGCCCGTGGCCCTGGTCGTGAGCATCGACGCCCGCTTCGGCGCAGGCGGCTACATGGACCTGGGCATGACCCTGTACGGCCTGCAAATGGCCGCAGCCGCCCAGGGCCTGGGCAGCTGCGCCATCGGCGCCCTGGCCTCCTACCCCGACACCGTGCGCCGCGTGCTCGACCTGCCGCCCGGCGAGCACATCGTCTGCGGCCTGGCCCTGGGCTGGCCCGACGAGGCCGCCCCCGTCAACCGCACCCAGACCACCCGCGCACCGCTGACCGAATACTTCAGAGTGCTGGGAGAATAAAAAAAGCTGCCGAAATCGGCAGCTTTGCGAGCTCGCGCCCACTAGTACGGGTCATGGCGATGGCACCACCAAGGCCCAACTCGGGGACACCGAGGAAGGGCAGCCCCGCACCGAGGGTGTCGTCCCCCTCCCCCGCGAAGCGGGTAGAGAGGGGGAAGGCGCGTCAGCGCCTCAGGGGGTGCGTTCTTCAGAACGCAGGAATCACCGATCCCTTGAACTGCACATCGATGAACTGGCGCACTTCATCGGAGTGGTAGGCCTTGATCAGCTGCGCCACCCAGGGCTTGCCCTTGTCGGCATCGCGCGCGACCAGGATGTTCACATAGGGGTTCTTGGCGTTTTCCTGCGCAATGGCATCGGTCTTGGGGTTCAGGCCTGCCGAGATCGCGAAGTTGGTGTTGATGGCCGAGGCGTCTAGGTCATCCAGCGAGCGTGGCAGCTGGGCTGCGTCCAGCTCCACGAAGCGCAGCTTCTTGGGGTTGGAGACCACGTCCAGCGGCGTGGCCTTCAGGCCCGCGCTTTCCTTGAGCTTGATCAGGCCCTGGGCCTGCAGCAGCAGCAGCACGCGGCCACCGTTAGTGGGATCGTTGGGGATGCCGAACTTGGCGCCCTGGGGCAGGTCTGCCAGCTGCTTGATCTTCTTGGAATAGATGCCGATGGGGAAATTCACCGTGTCGGCCACCCAGCCGATCTTGTAGCCGCGGTCGCGCACCTGGGCGTCGAGGTAGGGGCGGTGCTGGTAGCTGTTGGCGTCCAGGTCACCGGCAGACAGCGCGGCATTGGGCTGCACGTAGTCGCCGAATTCCACGATCTGGATCTTCAGGCCGTTCTTCTCGGCGGCCTTCTTGACCTGTTCCATGATCTGGGCGTGCGGGCCGGCCGTGACGCCGACCTTGATGGGCTTGTCCTGCGCCTGCGCGGGCATGGCCAGCAGGGTCATGGCTGCGGTGCTGGCAATCGCGGCGGCCGTGAGCGTGCGGCGGAGGAAATGGCGCTTGGTGGGCATGGATGCGGTTCCTTGTAACCTGTCAAAAACACAGGCGCACACTGTAGCGCCAACACAGCGCGCGGCGGCCGTAGCGGCACACTGCGGCTAGACAGTTTTTTCAGTAGCTCACAACCGGCGCCGCAGCGCGGGCGTCAGCGGTCCTGGAACTCGGGCGTTGCCATGACCTGGTGGGCCACGACATCCAGTACGGGATGGGGTTGCTCCTGGCGGTCTATCCAGACCTTGGGCGTGAAGCTGCCACGCAGCGCCACGGCATCGCCTTCGATCAGATTGCGCAGCACCTCGCAGGCCTGGGCATCGAATGCAACCACGTTGACCGGGATGGAGGTGCCATCGGATGCCTCGGAGCGCACGCGGGCCACCATGAAGGGGCGCCGATTGCGGTCGCTGCGGTGTTCGGGCGTACCGGTGAGTCTGCCGGTAATCAGTCCATCCATCATGTGCGAGACCAGGAAGAAATCGTCAGTTACAAAAGACGCCATTGTAGGTGCAGGTTTTACGTGCCCAGACCGGGACGCGCATCTTCGCGGTGCATGGACTTTTCATGCGCTGGCTGCCCTCGCCATCCGTGATGGACCTGCCTGGCGAAGCTGCACTTTCTCTTCGCGGCAAGGCGCCATCGCGCGCAAAATCGAACGCGCAAAAAAACGAACGTACAAAGCAAAAAGCTCCTGACGTTTCCGTCAGGAGCTTTGCGTTTTGGTCGGCGTGGCGGGATTCGAACTCGCGACCCCTTGCACCCCATGCAAGTGCGCTACCAGGCTGCGCTACACGCCGAAGCATTGAATTATAGGGACTAAAAACAGGCCTTCAGGGAAAACGCAGAGATTTTTCAAAAATGTCTGCAAATTCCTGAAATGGCGACGATCAGCCCCCGCATCTTCTCACCCCTGATGCGTGGCGCGCACGTGGTCCAGCAAGGCCTCCAACGGATGGCGCAGCTGCCGTGCAGACAGTCGCTTGACCTGGCTGCGGCAGGAATAGCCGGTGGCCAGCGGCTCGCCCAGGTTCTGCTTGCTCTCGATCTGTTTCTCCCATGACTGGGCATAGATGGTCTTGGAGGTTTCGAGGTTGCGCGCCTCATGCCCGTAGGTGCCCGACATGCCGCAGCAGCCCGTGGCCTCCACGCTCAGGCGCAGCCCCCGTCGCTCGAAAAGCTGCGTCCACTGCTTGCCGCTGTCGGGCGCATTGGTCTTTTCAGTGCAGTGCGGCAGCAGCCGGTAGGCCACGCTGGCCACGCTGGTCACAGCCTCGGGCAGCACCTGCAGCAGCCACTCCTGGGGCAGCGCGACCTTCGGCACCTTGCCCATGCCCGGCACCTTGAGGTATTCCTGCCGATAGGCCAGCGTCATGGCCGGGTCCAGCCCCACCAGCGCAACGCCGGACTGCGCCAGTTGCGCCAGCTGCGCGGCATTGCGGATGGCCGCCTTGGCAAAGGCGCCCATGAATCCCTGCACATGCAGCGGCTTGCCATTGGGCAGCAGCGGCGCCAGCCAGACCTGGAATCCCAGGCGCGCCGCCAGCTCGATCAGCACCTGCAGCTGGCCGGTCTCGAAGTAGCGGGTAAAGCTGTCCTGCACGATGACCACGCTGCGTGCGCGCTGCTCGGGCGTGAGCGCAGCCAGCGCCTGCGCATCGGCCGCGCGCACCTTCCATTGCCGCAAGGTGGCTGCCAGGTCCAGCCGGCTCAGCAGCGGGCCATCGACCATGCCGATGCGACGGCTGAGCACATCGCGCATCCATGGCGAGCCCATCACCCCGTTGTAGAGCGCGGGCATGCGCGCCAGCCACGGCATGGTGAACTCCAGCGAGCCGATCAGGTAGTCGCGCACGGGCCGCAGGTAGCGGCGGTGGTAGAGCTCCAGAAAGCGCGAGCGGAATTCGGGCACGTTGACCTTGACGGGACACTGCCCGGCGCAGGACTTGCAGGCCAGGCAGCCGGCCATGGCGTCATAGACCTCGTGAGAGAAATCGGCCTCGCCGCGGCGCGCCGCGCGGCTGTTGCGCCAGCGCGCGGCCAGGCTGGACAGGAAGGGCTGGGGCCGCTGCGCGACCTCCAGCACGTTCACGCCGGCCTGCCCCTGCAGGCGCAGCCATTCGCGCATCAGCGATGCCCGCCCCTTGGGCGAATGCACGCGCTGGCGCGTGGCCTTCCAGGACGGGCACATGGCGTCGTCCGGATCGAAGTTGTAGCAGGCGCCGTTGCCGTTGCAGTGCATGGCCGCGCCATAGCTTTGCCATACGCGCTCGTCGATCTGCCGGTCCAGCTCGCCGCGCGTGGTGACGCCGTCCACCTTGAGCAGCAAGGTCTTGCTGGCCGGCGGCGTGGCGATCTTGCCGGGGTTGAGCTGGTTGTGCGGGTCGAAGGCGGCCTTGAGCTGCTGCAGCGAGGGATACAGCTCGCCGAAGAAGGCCGGCACATATTCGGAGCGCAGGCCCTTGCCGTGCTCGCCCCACAGCAGGCCGCCGTGGCGCTGCGTGAGTTCGGCCACCGCGTCGGAGATGGGGCGCACCAGGGCGGCGTCCACGGGGTTCTTCATGTCCAGGATGGGGCGCACATGCAGCACGCCGGCATCGACGTGGCCGAACATGCCGTACTGCAGGCCGTGGCTGTCCAGCAGCGCGCGGAACTCGGCAATGAACTCGGGCAGGTTCTCGGGCGGCACGGCCGTGTCTTCGACAAAGGGCTGGGGCCGCGCCTCGCCCGCCACGTTGCCCAGCAGGCCCACGGCGCGCTTGCGCATGGCATAGACGCGGTGGACCGCCGCATTGCCGGCCGCCAGCGTATGGCCCAGCCGCTCCACGGAAGTATCCGCGCCCAGGTGCGCGAGGAAGGCCTGCACGCGGCCATCGACCTCCTGCGGATCGTCGCCGCTGAATTCCACCAGGTTGATGCCCAGCGTGGGGCGCTGCCCGTCCTGCGGGAAGTACTCGGCCACGCTGCTCCAGACGAAGTCCTTCATGGCCAGCAACAGCACCTTGGAATCCACCGTCTCAATGGACAGCGGCCGGTGCGCCATCAGCGCGCGCGCATCGCGCAGCGCATCCATGAAGCCCGCATAGCGCACGTTGACCAGGACCGAATAGCGGGGAATGGCCAGCACATTGAGCTTCGCCTCCACCACGAAGCCCAGCGAGCCTTCGGCGCCGCACAGCACGCTGTTGAGGTTGAAGCGCCCGTCGCCTACGCGCAGATGGGCCAGGTCATAGCCGGTGAGGCAGCGGTTGAGCTTGGGGAATCTGGCCTCGATCAACTCCGCCTGGTCCTCGCTGATGCGCCGCGCCGTGCGGTGCACCTTGCCGATGCGGCCCGAATCGGCGCACATGCGCTCCAGCGCCTCGGCATCCAGCGGCGCGCTGTGCAGGCGCTCGCCGCCCAGCAGCACGAAGTCCAGCGCCAGCACGTGGTCGCGCGTCTTGCCATAGGTGCAGCTGCCCTGCCCGCTGGCATCGGTGTTGATCATCCCGCCGATGGTGGCGCGGTTGGAGGTGGACAGCTCGGGGGCAAAGAACAGCCCGTATGGCTTGAGCGCGGCGTTGAGCTGGTCCTTGACCACGCCGGCCTGCACGCGCACCCAGCGCTGCTCGGCATTGATTTCGAGGATGCCGTTCATGTGCCGCGACAAGTCCATGGTCACGCCATGCGTGAGCGACTGCCCGTTGGTGCCCGTGCCGCCGCCGCGCGGTGTCAGCACCACATCGCGGAACTCAGGCCGCGCCAGCACCTGCGCCGCCCTGGCCACATCCTCGGCGTGACGCGGGTAGATGGCCGCCTGCGGCATGCGCTGGTAGATGGAGTTGTCCGTGGCCAGCACGGTGCGGCTGGCATGGTCCGTGTCCACGTCGCCCTCGAAGCCGGTGGCCTTCAGTGCTTCAAGAAACTCAAGGTATTGGGCAGGCACGGGGGCGCCGGCGTGGGGCAGTGGGGCAATCGACATGGAGGGCAAGGTGGGGAGTTTTGTTGCAGGCGATCAGCCCAGGAAACCCATGCATGCAATACACGATTTCAGGCCGACCATGGCCGCAAGTATCTCTACACTCTTCCTCTGGAACAAACGAAAATTGCTACCGCAAACACTGCATAAAACTCATGAATTACCGACGCCTGACGCCCTCCATGTCCCTGCTGCTGGTCTTCGAGGCGGCCGCGCGCCACGAAAGCTATGCGCGTGCGGCCGAGGAGCTGTCGCTCAGCCAGAGCGCCATCAGCCGGCAGGTGCAGACGCTGGAGGCGCAGCTGGGCATCAGCCTGTTCCGCCGCGAGGGCCGCACGGTGCGCCTGACCGACGTGGGACGCCGCTACTTCATCGACCTGGGCGCCGCGCTGGGCCGCATACGCAGCGCCACCCTGCAGGCCATGTCACGCCAGTCCGGCGGTGGCACCCTCAACCTGGCCACCCTGCCCACCTTCGGCTCCAAATGGCTGCTGCCGCACCTGCATGGCTTCTACCAGGCGCAGCCCGGGGTGACGATGCACATCCACTCGCGCATCGGCGATATCGATTTCGACAGCGCAGAGATAGACGCCGCCATCACCGTGGGCACGGGAGACTGGCCCGGGCTGACCGCGCATCGCCTGTACCACGAGTTTCTGGTGGCGGTGGCCAGCCCGCAGGCGCTGCAGCAGGCCGGGCAGGCAGCAGCCTCGCCGGACTGGGCGGGCCAGCAGGTGCTGCTCACGGTGGCCAGCAACCGGCAGGCCTGGAGCGAGTGGTTCACGCACTATCGGCTCGATCACCGGCAGATGCGGATAGGGCCCAGCTTCGAGCTGACCTCGCACCTGATACAGGCCGTGCTGGCAGGCATGGGCGTGGGCCTGGTGCCACGGGTGCTGGTGGAAGAGGAGATGGCGCGCGGTGAGCTGCACGTGGTGGGAGACGCCATCCCCAGCCAGCGCAGCTACTACCTGGTCTATCCCGAGAGGAACGCGACACTGCCGGCGCTGGCAGCCTTCCGGCAATGGCTGCTTGCAACCTGCGCTCAGGGTTGATTCCTGCGCAACGGCCGCTCCCCTTCAGCGGTTGGTAGCGGTTGGCGATGGCACAAAGAAAAACGGACCACAGCCAGAAGCTGTGGTCCGTATTCATTTATGGTCGGCGTGGCGGGATTCGAACTCGCGACCCCTTGCACCCCATGCAAGTGCGCTACCAGGCTGCGCTACACGCCGAAGAATTCAATTATATACAGCTTTTTGCTCTCAAATAGAAAGCAGCGCACGAATCTGCAAAAGCTCCTCGCGCACGGCCTCCGGCTCCAGCGGAACGCTGGCCGCGGCATCGCCGCCGAGCAGCGGCGCGGCAGCCGGCGCCGACACCACGACACCGGCCTGCAGCGCGGGAACCACGGCAGACCCCGAGGCTTCGCGCAGGCGGTTGCGCGCGCCGTTGATGGTGAAGCCCTGTTCGTACAGCAGCTCACGGATGCGCCGGATCATGAGCACTTCGTGGTGCTGGTAGTAGCGGCGATTGCCGCGCCGCTTCATGGGACGCAGCTGCGTGAACTCCTGCTCCCAATAGCGCAGCACATGCGGCTTGACGTCGCACAGATCCGCGACCTCACCGATGGTGAAGTAGCGCTTGGCGGGAATCTGGGGCAGAAGTGAAGCCATGGCAAATGTGGATGAGGTCAGGATGTGCAATGCCGCTGGTGCGCGGATGCCGATCCGGGAAGAAGGCCGAGCCTACTGCACAGCTCGCTTGCAGGCCAGCACCCTGTCGTAAAAACAGCCCATCCACCGCAAGGCAGACAGGCTGACGACAGCTGGGCCACGGCAAGCCGGGCCCCGGGGGGCGACCCTTCAGGACGCGGAGCCCGTCGTGCCTTCCTGGATCTGCTCCTTGAGCTTGCTGCTCGCATGGAAGGTCACGACGCGGCGCGCCTCGATCGGAATGGCCTCGCCCGTGCGCGGGTTGCGCCCCGGACGCGGCGCCTTGGTGCGGATCTGGAAGTTGCCGAAGCCCGACAGCTTCACATCCTCGCCCGTCACCAGGCTTTGCGAGATCAGCTCGAAGAACGCATCCACCATTTCCTTGGATTCGCGCTTGTTCAGGCCGATCTCGTCGAACAGCAGGTCCGCCAGCTGCGCCTTGGTCAGCGCGGGCGAATCAAGACTTTCCACCGTCAGTTCCATCACGGGATCTCCTTTCACGGCATGGGCCTTCCATCAGGCGCGCAGGCGCGCGCCCAGGCGTTGCTGCAGCTGCTCGAGCACGGCCTGCACGGCCTGTTCGATCTGCACATCGGTCAGCGAGCTGTCGTCATTGCCCAGCGTCAGGCGCACGGCCAGGCTCTTTTCGTCCTGCGCCAGCGCGCCCGGTGCCGCTGTCTCGCCGGCCTTGAGCGCCTTGGGGCGGAATACATCGAACAGAACGGCAGAGCGCAGCAGGCCGCCGGTCTGGGCAGCTTCCACCGCCTGCATCAGCTGGGCATGCGTGGCCTTTTCGTTCACGACCACGGCAATGTCGCGCTCCACGGCCTGGTGCTTGGCCACGGGCTTGAACACCGGCACCTCGCGCGCCAGCACGGCATCGAGCTCCAGCTCGAACAGCACGGGCGCCTGTGCCAGATCCCATTGCTGGCGCCACTGGGGATGCAGCTCGCCGATGAAGCCGATGGACTGGCCATCGAGCAGCACGCGCGCGCAGCGGCCCGGGTGCATGGCCGGATGCTCGGCCGGCTCGAACACGGGCTTGCGCGGCGCCAGCAGCGCCTCGACATCGCCCTTGACGTCGTAGAAGTCCACCTTGGCTTCGGCACGGCCCCATTGCAGCTGCTCTCCAGCACCCCAGGCCAGGCCCGCCACGCGCATGGGCTGGTAGAAGCCCTTGACCGTGGTGTCGCTGTCAACAACGCTGTCATCCTTGAGGAAGACACGGCCCAGCTCGAACACGCGCACGCGCTCGGCCTTGCGGTCGGCATTGAACTTGAGCACCTGCATCAGCGAGCCGATGAGGCTGGAGCGCATCACGCTGAGCTGGCTTGCGATGGGGTTGAGCAGCTGGATGGGATTGGCGTTGCCGGCCAGATCCTTCTCCCATGCGGCTTCCACAAAGCTGAAGTTGATGGTTTCCTGGTAGCCCAGATCGGCCAGCGCGCGGCGCACGGCGAACTGGCTGCGGCGGTTTTCGGCGCGCAGCTTGGGCGCAATGGGCGCCAGCGGCTTGGTCGTGGGCAGGTTCTCGTAACCCACCATGCGCGCCACTTCCTCGATCAGGTCTTCCTCGATGTTGATGTCGAAGCGGAAGCTGGGCGGCGTGACGGTGAGCACGCCATCGCCCTGCTCCACCGGCAGGCCCAGGCCGGCCAGCGCATCGTGGCACTGCTGCTGCGTGAGCGGCATGCCGATGACCTTGGCCGCACGCGCCACGCGCAGCGTGACGGGCTTGGGCTGGGGCATGTTGGCCTGCTGGTCGTCGATGGGGCCGCAGACGGTCTCGGGCGTGCCGCAGATCTGCAGCACCAGCTCGGTAATGCGCTCGATGTGCTCGACCGTCAGTTCGGGATCGACACCCCGCTCGAAGCGGTGGCCCGCATCGGTGGAGAAGTTGTAGCGGCGCGAACGGCCGGCAATCGACTTGGGCCACCAGAATGCGGCCTCGATGTAGATGTGACGCGTGTCGTCGGACACGGCCGTGGCGTCGCCGCCCATGATGCCGGCGAGCGACTCGACTTCGCGGTCATCGGCGATCACGCCCACCTGTCCATCCACGGTGACGGTGTTGCCGTTGAGCAGCTTGAGCTGCTCGCCTTCCTTGCCCCAGCGCACCTGCAGGCCGCCGTGGATCTTGTCCAGGTCGAAGATGTGCGAAGGACGGCCCAGCTCGAACATCACATAGTTGGAGATGTCCACCAGCGGCGCCACGCTGCGCTGGCCGCAGCGCGCCAGGCGATCGACCATCCACTGCGGCGTCTTCGCCTGGGTGTTGACATTGCGCACCACGCGGCCCGAGAAGCGTCCGCACAGGTCGGGCGCCTCGATCTTCACGGCCAGCCTGTCCTGCACGCCCACGGCGGCAGGCGTGAACGACTGGGGCTTGAGCGGCGCGCCGGTCAGCGCAGCCACTTCGCGCGCCACGCCGTAGACGCTCAGGCAATGCGCCAGATTGGGCGTGAGCTTGAGCGTGAGCAGCGTGTCATCCAGGTTCAGGTACTCGCGGATGTTCTGGCCCAGGGGCGCGTCCAGCGGCAGCTCCATCAGGCCGCCATGGTCCTCGGACAGCTTGAGCTCGCGTGCCGAGCACAGCATGCCGAAGCTCTCCACACCGCGCAGCTTGCCGATCTTGATCAGGAAAGGCTTGCCATCTTCACCGGGCGGCAGCTCGGCGCCCACCGTGGCGCAGGGCACGCGGATGCCCACGCGCGCGTTGGGCGCGCCGCAGACGATGGTCAGCAGCTCGGGTCCGCCCACATCGACCTGGCACACGCGCAGGCGATCGGCATTGGGATGCTGCTCGGCAGCCTTGATCTCACCGACGACGATCTTGGTGAACGGCGGCGCCACGGGCTCCAGCTCCTCCACCTCCAGGCCGGCCATGGTCAGGGTGTCGGCCAGTTCTTGGGTGGTCAGCGGCGGATTGCAGAACTCGCGCAGCCAGGATTCGGGAAATTGCATATCAGACTCTTTGGCGTTGGTTCGGTCCGCGCGCCGTGGCGCTGGCGGACTCTTTGGCGAAGGCTTGCAGCCGGATCAACGGAATTGCGACAGGAAGCGGATATCGCCGTCAAAAAACAGTCGCAGATCGTTGACGCCATAGCGCAGCATGGTCAGGCGGTCAGGCCCCATGCCAAAGGCAAAGCCGATGTACTTTTCGGGGTCCAGCCCCATGTTGCGCACCACGTTGGGGTGCACCTGGCCGGAGCCGGCCACTTCCAGCCAGCGGCCGGCCAGCGGGCCGCTCTGGAACTGGATGTCGATCTCGGCGCTGGGCTCGGTGAAGGGGAAGAAGCTGGGACGGAAGCGCAGCACCAGGTCGTCGCTCTCGAAGAAGGTCTTGCAGAAGTCGGTGAAGACCACCTTCAGGTCCTTGAAGCTGACGTTCTCGCCAATCCACAGGCCTTCGCACTGGTGGAACATGGGCGAGTGCGTGGCATCGCTGTCCACGCGGTAGGTGCGGCCCGGCGCGATCACGCGGATCTCGGGCATGCCCTGGCCGGCGTCCAGCCGCTCACGGTATTTCTTGACGTGCTGCACGGCGTGGCGCACCTGCATGGGGCTGGTGTGCGTGCGCAGCAGATTGGGGGCCTGCTCCGTGCCGCCTTCCACGTAGAAGGTGTCGTGCATGGAACGGGCGGGATGGTCTTCCGGCGTGTTCAGCGCCGTGAAGTTGAACCAGTCGGACTCGATCTCGGGGCCCTCGGCCACATCGAAACCCATGGAGCCGAAGATGCCCTCGATGCGCTCCAGCGTCAGCGACACGGGGTGCAGGCCGCCCTGGCCACGGCGGCGGCCCGGCAAGGTCACATCCAGCACCTCGGCCTTCAGGTGGGCCTGCAGTTCGGCATCGGCCAGGGCCTTGCGGCGCGCGGTCAGCGCGGCCTCAATGCCTTGCTTGGCCACGTTGATGGCGGCTCCGCGCGACTTCTTCTCTTCGACGGAAAGCTGCGCCATGCCCTTCATGAGCTCGGTCACCTTGCCCGACTTGCCCAGAAACTGCGCCTTGGCGTTTTCCAGATCAGCGGGGGTTTGTGCCTGCGCGAACAGCTGCTGCGCGCTCTCGACCAGAGAATCCAACTCGTTCATATCGACTCTTTATCGACTGTGAAAAGAAACAAGGGCTAGCAGCCTTTTCAAGCCCTAGCCCTTGCTGTTTGCGCTGCAGACCATCACGAGGATGGCCGCAGACCGTTATCTCAAGCAGCCAGCTTGGCCTTGACTTGATCAACGATGCTGCTAAACGCAGCCTTGTCGTGCACCGCGATATCGGCCAGCATCTTGCGGTCGATCTCGATGGCTGCCTTCTTCAGGCCGTTGGCGAACTGGCTGTAGGTCAGGCCCAGTTCACGTGCAGCGGCGTTGATACGGGCGATCCACAGACGGCGGAACACGCGCTTCTTGGCACGGCGGTCACGGTAGGCATATTGCCCAGCCTTCATCACCGCCTGCTTGGCGATGCGGAAGACATTGCCGCGGCGGCCGCGGAAACCCTTGGAAAGGGCCAGAACTTTTTTGTGACGGGCGCGGGCCGTTACACCACGTTTGACGCGAGGCATGTGTTTTCTCCTTGTTCGTCAGTGAATTACAGGCCAGCCATCGGCAGCATTTGTGCGATAGAGCCCATGTTGGTCTCATGCACAGACACTGCACCACGCAGGTGACGCTTGTTCTTGGTGGTCTTCTTGGTCAAGATGTGACGCTTGAAGGCTTGACCGCGCTTGACGGTGCCACCGGGACGAACGCGAAAACGCTTCTTCGCGCTGCTCTTGGTCTTCATTTTGGGCATTTGAATGCTCCTGTTGTTTGTGCTCGTGAGGCGGCTCGCAACACTGCGCGCACTTGCTGGCCCCGAGACACTTCTGTGCCAGCCCGGAGGCCGGCAAGAACAAGGGACATGGAAACCATGTCCCTTGCATCGCACGCCCCGCGCAATCAACTCGCGCACGGCCTGCAAATTCTGTCGCCCCTCAACGAAGGGCGAAACCGCGATTATGCCTTATCAGCCACCGCAGGTGCAGCAGAAACTTCTGCCGGCTTGCCGCCAGCTGTGGGCTTCTTGCGCGCAGGGGCGATCATCATCACCATCTGGCGGCCTTCCAGCTTGGGGAACTGCTCCACCTGGATGGAATCCGCCAGATCGTCACGCAGACGGTTCAGCAGGTCCAGACCAATCTGCTGGTGCGTGATTTCACGGCCGCGGAACCGCAGCGTGATCTTGCACTTGTCACCATCGGCCAGGAAACGGCGGATGTTGCGCAGCTTGATGTTGTAGTCGCCGTCGTCGGTACCAGGGCGGAATTTCACTTCCTTGATTTCGATGACGGTCTGCTTGGCCTTGGCTTCGGCAGCCTTCTTCTGTTCAAGGTACTTGAACTTGCCATAGTCCATCAACCGGCAGACAGGCGGAGTGGCAGTGGCGGCAATTTCCACCAGGTCCACGTCCAGCTCGCCCGCCATGCGCAGCGCTTCCTGCAGAGGCACGATGCCCAGCGGCTCGTTCTCCGGGCCGGACAGACGCACTTCAGGCGCCATGATTTCACGGTTGAGACGATGCTTGCGCTCTTCACGGTGGCGCCGATCACGAAATTCAGTAGCTATGGTTCTCACCCTTGGATTTAAGTTGCTACAACAGCGTAGCCGCTTGTGTGCAGTACACGCAAGCGGCTACCGCCTTTGGAGATGCTCCATCAGGCCTTCGCCGCGATGTCCTTGGCCACGAGTTCAATGAACGCATCGACCGACATCACACCGAGGTCCTTGTTGCCCCGTGCGCGCACTGCCACTGCACCAGCGGCCTTCTCCTTGTCGCCAGCAACAAGGATGTAAGGCAGCTTTTGCAACGAATGCTCCCGTATTTTATACGTAATCTTTTCGTTGCGCAGATCTGTCGCCACCCTAAGGCCTTGATTCGGAAATGCTTTTTGCAGCTTTTGTGCGACTTCCCGCACATAGTCCGCCTGCGCGTCGGTGATATTGAGCACGGCAGCCTGCACGGGAGCCAGCCAGGTCGGCATGGCGCCAGCGTGCTGCTCGATGAGAATGCCGATGAAACGCTCCAGGCTGCCAACGATGGCACGGTGCAGCATCACGGGGCGATGGCGGTCGCCATCCTCGCCCACGTACTCCGCATCCAGGCGCTCGGGCATGGAGAAATCCACCTGGATGGTTCCGCACTGCCACTGGCGGCCGATGGCGTCCTTGAGCGTGTACTCGATCTTGGGGCCGTAGAACGCGCCATCGCCGGGCGAGATCACGTACTCGCAGCCCGAAGCCTCCAGGCTGTTGATCAGCGCAGCTTCTGCCTTGTCCCAGCTTTCATCGGAGCCGATGCGCGCCTCGGGGCGCGTGGCGACCTTGTAGATGATGTCGCTGAAGCCGAAGTCCGCGTAGACCTTTTGCAGCAGCGTGGTGAAGGCCAGCACTTCGGGCTGGATCTGGTCTTCGGTACAGAAGACGTGGCCGTCATCCTGCGTGAAGCCGCGCACGCGCATGATGCCGTGCAGGCCGCCCGTGGGCTCGTTGCGGTGGCACTGGCCGAATTCGCCGTAGCGCAGCGGCAGGTCGCGGTAGCTCTTGATGCCCTGCTTGAAGATCAGGATGTGGCCGGGGCAGTTCATCGGCTTGAGCGCGTAGTCGCGCTTTTCCGACTCGGTCGTGAACATGTTCTCGCGGTACTTGTCCCAGTGACCCGTCTTCTCCCACAGGGTCTTGTCCAGGATCTGCGGACCCTTGACTTCCTGGTAGCCGTTGTCGCGGTACACGCGGCGCATGTACTGCTCGACCTCTTGCCACAGGGACCAGCCCTTCGGGTGCCAGAACACGGTGCCCGGCGAATGCTCGTCGATGTGGAACAGATCCAGTTCACGGCCCAGCTTGCGGTGGTCGCGCTTTTCAGCCTCCTCCAGCATGTGCAGGTACTGCTGCAGGTCGTCTTTCGATGCCCAGGCCGTGCCGTACACGCGCTGCAGCATCTCGTTGCGATGGTCGCCACGCCAGTAGGCGCCAGCCACCTTCATCAGCTTGAAGAACTTGAGCTTGCCGGTGCTGGGCACGTGCGGGCCGCGGCACAGATCCTCGAAGCTGCCTTCGCGGTACAGGCTCACATCCTCATTGGAGGGGATGCTGGCGATGATCTCGGCCTTGTAGTTCTCGCCAATGCCCTTGAAGTACGCAACGGCCTCGTCGCGCGGCAGCACGCGGCGCACCACGGGCTCATCCTTGGCGGCCAGTTCGGCCATGCGTTTTTCGATGGCAACCAGGTCCTCGGGCGTGAAGGGGCGCTTGTACGAGAAGTCGTAGTAGAAGCCGTTCTCGATCACGGGACCGATGGTGACCTGGGCCTCCGGGAACAGTTCCTTGACCGCATAGGCCAGCAAGTGGGCCGTGGAATGGCGGATCACCTCCAGGCCATCGGGGTCCTTGGCCGTCACGATGGACAAGGGCATGTCCTTGTCGATGACGAAGCTGGTGTCCACCACCTTGGCGTCGTCGCCCGTGCCAACCTTGCCAGCCAGTGCAGCCTTGGCAAGGCCCGTGCCTATGGATGCGGCCACTTCGGCCACGGTGACCGGGCCGGGGTACTCACGTTGCGAACCATCGGGAAGCGTAATGTGGATCATGGGATTCCTAAAATATTTCTCAGGGGGCGCGCATCCCCCAAAAGCAAAAAGCGCGGAGCCAGGTCCGCGCTTTCTTGGGGTCGAGTGGATCTCGTGCAGGCGCGAACCGCCAGCCGCTAGCGGCCGGTGTACATCTCCGATGTAGTTCGCGGTGTCATAACCATGATGCCTTTCTCGCCCTTGTCAGTTGTTGTCAATTGAAAACTTCCGCCATTTTAACCCCAGCAAAGAAAAAGCGCCCGAAGCACAAGGCCCCGGACGCTTTCTCACCCCTATCTACCTGAAGTTGCACTCACCGAAGCCGCGCTTCAGTGGAATTGCTCCTCTTCCGTGGAGCCGGTCAGTGCCTTGACGCTGGACGAGCCACCCTGGATCACCGTGGTCACGTCGTCGAAGTAGCCTGCACCCACTTCCTGCTGGTGCGACACGAAGGTGTAGCCTTGTTCGCGGGCTGCGAATTCGGGCTCCTGAACCATGTTCACGTAGTGCTTCATGCCTTCGCCGTTGGCGTAGGCGTGGGCAAACTTGAACGTGTTGAACCAGTTGATGTGAATGCCGGCCAGCGTGATGAACTGGAACTTGTAGCCCAGAGCAGACAGGTCTTCCTGGAAGGACGCGATCTGGCTGTCGTTGAGGTTCTTCTTCCAGTTGAACGAAGGCGAGCAGTTGTAGCTCAGCAGCTTGCCTGGGCAGGCGGCATGCACGGCCTGGGCGAACTCGCGGGCAAAGCCGATGTCGGGCACGCCGGTTTCGCACCACACCAGGTCGGCATAGGGCGCATAGGCCACGCCGCGGCTGATGGACTGTTCCATGCCATTGCGGACACGGTAGAAGCCTTCCTGTGTGCGCTCGCCGGTCAGGAACGGCTTGTCGTTGGCGTCGTGATCGGAGGTGATCAGGTTGGCGGCTTCAGCATCGGTGCGGGCCAGCACGATGGTAGGCACGCCCATCACGTCAGCGGCAAAGCGGGCGGAGATCAGCTTCTCGACGGCTTCCTGGGTGGGCACCAGAACCTTGCCGCCCATGTGACCGCACTTCTTCACGGCAGCCAGTTGGTCCTCGAAGTGCACGCCGGCTGCGCCAGCGGCAATCATGTTCTTCATCAGTTCGAAAGCGTTGAGCACGCCGCCAAAACCGGCTTCCGCATCGGCGACGATAGGCAGGAAGTAGTCGATGAATTCCTTGTCGCCGGGGTTGATGCCACGGCCCCACTGGATTTCGTCGGCACGCTTGAAGGTGTTGTTGATGCGGCGCACCATGGTGGGCACCGAGTCATAGGCGTACAGCGACTGGTCGGGGTACATGGTTTCGCTGGTGTTGCCATCGGCAGCCACCTGCCAGCCCGACAGGTACACCGCTTCCAGGCCAGCCTTGGCCTGTTGCATGGCCTGGCCTGCGGAGATGGCGCCAAAGGCATTCACGTAGCCCTTCTTGGCACCGCCGTTGATCCTGTCCCAGAGCAGTTCCGCGCCACGCTGGGCCAGCGTGTACTCGGGCTGCAGGCTGCCGCGCAGGCGCACCACGTCGGCGGCGCTGTAGCCGCGCTTGACGCCCTTCCAACGGGGGTTCTGCGCCCAGTCTTTCTCAAGGGCGGAAATCTGCTGTTCACGGCTCAGTTGCTGGGTCAGGGATTGGGGCATGTTGCTCTCCTGGGAGGTGGTTGAAACAAGCGGCTTTCTTGCGTCGGCCTTGGGATCAAATTTAAGTCTTATAGAAGACCTCATCAACATCTTGTGTCTTATACAAGACTAAATTTTTCATCATATAAATCAACGAGTTATTTTCATGTTTTTCAATATGAAATCACATTTCTCGTATTGAGAAAAATTGGCGCATTGCAGCATTTCAATATTTCACAATGCAAAACATGAATTCCATGCCATGAAAAGTCACCACAGCATGGCAAGCGTCCGCGACAGGCACATGTCACGCACACCGGACGCGCTCACAGGTACCATCGCGCGTTCAGGCGGCGCTCCCGCCTCTCAAACCTGCACTTGCCGTGAACACCTCCCATCGCAGATCTGCCTATGCCTGCCTGGCGCTGAGCATGTCCCTGGTCGGCAGCTATGTCGCCCTCTCCAAGCCTCTGGCGGCCATTTTTCCGGTGCTGCTGCTGGCCTGGCTGCGCTTTGGCATCGGGGCCATCGCCATGCTGCGCTGGCTGCGCAAGCCGGCTGACGAGCCACCCCTGTCTCGGCGCACGCAGGGCCTGCTGTTTCTTGAGTCGCTGTTCGGCAACTTTCTCTTCACCATCTGTATGGTGACTGGCGTGAGCCTGACAAGCGCCGTCACGGCCGGCGTGACCATGGCTGCCATCCCTGCTGCCGTGGCCTTGATGAGCTGGCTGTTTCTGCGCGAGCGCGTGGCTGCGCGCACCTGGCTGGCCATTGCGCTGGCCGTGGCGGGCATCGGCCTGTATGCACTGTCCCGCCCGGACGCTGGCGCCGCCTCGGCAGCATCAGCCTCACCGCAGGCGTGGCTGGGGCAGATGCTGCTGGTCGGTGCCGTGCTTTGCGAGGCGTTCTACGCCGTCATAGGCAAGCGCCTGACCACGTCCCTGGGGCCCAAGCGCATCACATCCATCGTCAATGTCTGGGGATTCGCGCTGTCAACGCCCTTCGGGCTGTATCTGGCCTGGCGCTTCGACTTCGGCAGCGTGGCATGGAGCATCTGGGGTCTGTTGCTGTTCTACGCCCTTGCCGCCTGCGTGTGGACCGTGTGGTTGTGGATGACGGGCTTGCGCAACGTGCCAGCCTCCCAGGCCGGCACCTTTACGGTACTGCTGCCGATCAGCGCTGCCGTGGTCGGCATGTGCGTGCTGGGCGAACGGGTCACATCCATGCAGGCGCTGGCCTTTGCGATCGCCCTGCTGGGCATTCTCGTGGCCACCTGGCCGGGCAGAAAACGCCTTGCACAACACCCTTCCGCGAGCGGTGCCAGCCCCCTCTGAAGACGCTGCCGCCGACGGCCAACCTGCCAGTGCGGCCCTCGAAAGCGAGCCAGAATGCAAAAACTCCTCAAAAAACAGCGCCACAGCAACAAATCGAGGCAAAAATTTGACGGGTAAGCTTGGAAGAGCGTTTTTTTCCCATTAGCATCAGCCTGCCAGTGGATAGCGACGGTTTTTCGCTGGTAAAGAATCCACTCCATACTAGGAACAAGCAACATGGCAACTGCAAAGAAGGCAACGGCTGCTCCGGCAGCTCCCGCAAAGAAGCGCACTCCCAACGCCGCCTTCATGAAACCCCTCACCCCCAGCCCCGCTCTGGCTGCCGTGGTGGGTTCCACTCCCCTGCCCCGCACCGAGATCATCAGCAAGCTGTGGGTCTACATCAAGGCCAACAAGCTGCAAGACGCTGCCAACAAGCGCATGATCAACGCCGACGCGAAGCTCAAGGAAGTGTTCGGCAAGCCCCAAGTCTCGATGTTCGAGATGGCTGGCCTGATCGGCAAGCACGTCAAGTAATCCTCGGGCCTGCGCCACGACGGATGAAAGCCGGCCCCTGGGCCGGCTTTTCTTTTTTCCGGGATTCCATCTCCTCTTCTTGCCGAAGATGCTGCACACCGACAACATTCCAATGCCATGAGTCAAGTGCCCGCGCTGCAAGCCGTTCCCGACGGCATCATCAATCTGGCCGACCATGAGGCGCATGCGCGGCAGCGGATGGACGACAACGCCTGGGCCTATTTCTCGGGCGGCGCGGCCGATGAGCGCAGTCTTGCGGCAAACCGCAGCGCCTGGGACGCGCTCACACTGTGGCCGCGCGTGCTCCGCCCCCTTGCAGGCGGCCATACCCGGCTTCAGTTGCTGGGCAGGGAGCTGGCCTGCCCGCTGCTGGTGGCTCCCATGGCCTTCCAGCGCATGGCCCATGCGGACGCAGAGCTTGCAACGGCCTATGCCGCAGCGGCGCTGGGGGCGGGCATGGTGCTCAGCACACAGGCCAGCCTGCCGCTGGAGACAGTGGCACAGGCAGCACGGCTCACGCCTGGCCATGGCCCTTTGTGGTTCCAACTCTATCTGCAGCATGACCGTGGCTTCACCACGCAACTGATCAAGCGCGCAGAGGCCGCAGGCTACGAAGCGCTGGTGCTGACGGTGGACGCGCCCACCAGCGGTGTGCGGGACCGTGAACGCCGCGCGCGCTTTTGTCTTCCACCGGGAGTGTCTGCCGTCAATCTGCAGGGGATGGCGCCACTTGCAGCCATGCAACTCGCACCAGGCCAGAGCCCCCTGTTCGACGGCCTGCTGCACCATGCCCCTACCTGGGATGACGTCGCCTGGCTGCAGCAGCAGACACGGCTGCCGCTGCTGCTCAAGGGCGTGCTCCACCCGGCCGATGCGCTGCAGGCCGCGAGATTGGGAGTCGCGGGCATCATCGTCTCCAACCATGGAGGGCGCACGCTGGACACCGCACCGGCCACGGCAACAGCCCTAGCCCGCGTGGCCAGGGCCGTGCGCGGCGCGGGCCACGAGCTCCCCTTGCTGGCCGACGGGGGCATACGGCGCGGCACAGACGTGCTCAAGGCGATCGCCCTCGGTGCGACGGCGGTTCTGATAGGCCGCCCCGTACTCTGGGGGCTGGCCAATGCGGGCGCCGCCGGCGTGGCCCATGTGCTCAGGTTGCTGCGCGATGAACTGGAGATCGCCATGGCGCTGACAGGGTGTGCCACCCTTGCCCAGGCCACTGTGGAACTACTGGATACCGAGTAAAGCCGAGCGCCTTACAGCCCTACAGACAACCAAGAATTGCAAATGCGATGAATTCTCATTTATAATTTTTCATCCTATCAATAGCCAGCCACTACTGCCTGTAGCCATGATCGTCTGTGTATGCCGCCGGGTTTCCGACCGTGAGATCGCACGCCACGCTCATGCGGGCATGAGCTTTGACGAGATCCAATTCGAATTGGGTATCGCCATGCAGTGCGGCCGCTGCGAAAGCTGCGCCCGGGATGTGGTGGCGCAATGCTGCGCCAGCCAGCCCGTGGCGGCCATCCACAACGAGGTCGCGGCCCAGACCGTCCAGCTTGCCAACAACATTCTGGAGAGCAAAGCATGGTCCTCCTCTCAGCACTTGTCGGCAGCCTGATCCTCGTCGTTACATGCACCTGGTGGATTCTGCGCAGCTGATACTCCGTCTTCCGAGCGACAGCACCCGGCTCCCATACGCTGACCGCTCCTTCTGTCTCTATGTCCCAGTCTGATCGTTTTGGCCCCCCCGGGGGCCTTGGCCGTAACGTGGCCATCGCGGGTTCGGTCGTGGTCTTGCATGCAGCAACCCTTTGGGCGATGCAGCATGGCCTGCTCCAGCGCGCACCCGAAGAGGTCATCGTGCCAGCCCAGGTGATTGCGGAATTCATTTCGCCACCCGCTCCCGAGCCCGAGGCACCCAAGCCCCCTCCTCCGCCACCACCTCCCAAACCGCAGCCGGTCGTGAAGAAGGCACCGCCGCTGCCCAAGGCCATTGCCGACCCCAAGCCTGCACCTGCGGCGCCGCGCGGCACGCTGGACGACGAGCCCAAGCCCGTGGTGGAAGCACCGCCGGCACCGCCCGCCCCTCCTGCGCCGCCAGCGCCTCCCGCGCCCCCGGCGCCACCGGCTCCGCCCAAGATCGAATTGCCGTCCAACAACGCGGCCTACCTCAACAACCCGGCCCCCAACTACCCCGCCATCAGCAGACGCATGGGGGAACAGGGAACGGTCACGCTGCGCATCTTCGTGGACGCGCAAGGCCTGCCTCAAAAGATCGAGGTCAGCAAATCCAGCGGCTACGACCGTCTGGACCAGCAGGCCGTGGACGGCGTCAAGAACTGGAAATTCGTCCCCGGCAAGAGCAACGGCACGCCAACCCCCATGTGGGTCACCGTCCCGGTCAAATTCACCCTCAATTGATTCTCAGGAGTATCCATGGATTCCCAATTCGGCATTGCCCACGTCTGGACGCAGGGAGACTTCGTCACCCGTGCCGTCGCCATCATCCTGCTGGCCATGTCGGTGGCCTCTTGGCTCGTGATGATCATCAAGGCCCTGGACATCGTGAAGTTCAAGAAGCTGGCGCGCAACGCCCAGGACTTCTGGCACAGCCCCGACCTGGCCAGCGGCCTGGAAAAGCTGGGCGATGACCGCTCCAACCCCTTCCGCTACCTGGTGCTCGAAGGCCGCGAAGCCACCGCCCACCACCGCAAGACCAGCGCCCACCTGCATGACACGCTGGACATCAGCGACTGGGTGACCCGCTGCATGCGCAACGGCATCAGCGAGTTCACCGCCCGTCTGCAATCGGGCCTGGCCATTCTGGCTTCCGTGGGCTCGACCGCCCCCTTCATCGGCCTGTTCGGCACCGTCTGGGGCATCTACCACGCGCTGGTCGCCATCGGCCTGTCCGGCCAGTCCTCGATCGACAAGGTCGCGGGCCCCATCGGTGAAGCGCTGATCATGACCGCCCTGGGCCTGGCCGTGGCGATTCCCGCCGTGCTCGGCTACAACGCCGTGGTGCGTGGCAACAAGTCCATCCTCAACGCCCTCAACAGCTTTGCCCACGACATGCACGCCTACTTCGTGACCGGCGCCCGCGTGTCCATCGACGGCAAGGAAGCCGGCAACGTGCTGCCGCTGAAGAAAGGCGCGTAAGCCATGGCATTCGGAACAATGGATGATGACGGCGAAGAGGTGATGAACGAGATCAACATGACGCCGCTGGTCGACGTCATGCTGGTGCTCCTGATCATCTTCATCATCACCGTGCCGGTGATGAAGCATTCGGTGAACGTGGACCTGCCCCGCGCCACCAACCAGCCCGAGGACGTCAAGCCCGCCACCGTGCGCCTGGCCGTCTCCGCCGATGGCCAGTACCACTGGAATGGCGTTGCCGTCAGCGATACGCAGTTCGAGGAGAACCTCAAGGCCGAGGCGGCCAAGGAGCCGCAACCTGACCTGCATATCCAGGGTGACAAGGAAGTGCGCTACGAGCGCGTGGCCCAGGCCATGGCTGCCGCACAGCGTGCAGGCGTGCGCAAGATCGGCTTCGTGACGGACCCGGCCAAGTAGGCCGTGGCAGGCATTCCTTGCCTGGCGATCAACGACAACGGCCCTTCGGGGCCGTTTTTCATTCTCTTTGCGTTGGCAGTGCATCGGGTCGCAGGGATAGGACTGGTCCCAGAAACCACAATGCGAGTAAGTCTCACTTGATTTTCAATTGAGAATTGTTATCATTCACAAAACTTTCCAATTTTTGAGGAATTCCCTGCATGTCTGCCACTTCCGCCGCCACCTCGCATCTGTCCGGCAACTCCAACGCCCAGGCCTTTGCAGCGCTGCAGGCCGCAGCATCTGCAGCCCTGACCGGGGCCGCCAGCGGACTCGACAGCACCTTGCTGCTCAATGGACAAAAGGCTGTGACCATCGTGCACAACGGCACGCCCTACCGCCTGCAGGCCACCAAGCTGGGCAAGCTCATCCTGACCAAATAAGCAAGATTCCGGCCGTCGTCGGATGCCCGACCGGCGGCTTCTTCGTTTCATCGTGGGGCGACCTTGGGACTTCCAGTCTCAAAGGTCGATTAGCCAGCCAACAAAATCTTCGGATTTTGCGTAGCCAAGCATTTTTTCCCCGCGCTGCAGCGCAGATTGACCAAAGAAAAAGCCCCTGTCCATCGGCACAGGGGCTTTTTCTTGGTTGCATGGATCAGTCCCCAGGGACCGATTCATGCAGCATGGGTGCACCAGGGGCTATTACAGGCCCAGAGCAGCAATGCCGGCGCTGGCAACCTGCGCATCCTCGCTGGCCTTGACGCCGCTGACGCCCACGGCGCCCAGGCATTGGCCATCCTTCATGATGGCCACGCCACCTTCGAGCAGGCCGTCCAGCGTGGGCACGCTCAGGAAGGCCGTGCGGCCGTTGTTGATCATGTCTTCATAGCCCTTGGTATCGCGGCGGCCCAGGGCCGCCGAGCGGGCCTTGGACGGAGCGATGTGGGCCGACACGGCGGCGGCGCCATCCAGGCGCTGCAGCCACAGCAGGTGGCCGCCGTCATCGACGATGGCAATGGTCACGGCCCACTTGTTCTTCAGCGCCTCGGCTTCTGCGGCGGCGGCAATGGCCTTCACGTCGGCCAGTTCGAGTTCATGCTTGGTCTTCATAAGATTCCAATTATCCATTCCATCACAAATGTCCTATAAGCATAGCAATCGTATGAGGACTGACAATGCATGCGCAGAACAAAACATTCGAAACCAAACCATGGCGGCGGCTCGGGGTATTGCAAGTCGCGCGCAAGCCGCCACCTAGAATGGGCAAGTCGCAACAACACTCCTTCGGAGGACTGGCCACATGAATGATCAAGTCACCACACTGGGCTCTGCGGGCTACGGTGTCTCGCAGCAAGAGCGCAATCGCGTATTGCGCAACACCTACTGGCTGCTGGCCCTGAGTCTTCTCCCCACCGTGCTGGGCGCTTGGCTGGGCGTGGCCACGGGCATCACGCGCTCGCTGAGCGGCGGGTTGGGGCTCATCGTCTTCCTGGGCGGCGCCTTCGGCTTCATGTTCGCCATCGAGAAGACAAAGCACTCGGCAGCCGGCATTCCCGTGCTCCTGGGCTTCACGTTCTTCATGGGCCTGATGCTGTCGCGCATGATCGGCATGATCCTGGGCTTCAAGAACGGCTCCGAGCTGATCATGACCGCCTTTGCAGGCACGGCCGGCGTGTTCCTGGTCATGGCCTCGCTGGCCACGGTGATCAAGCGCGACCTGTCGGGCATGGGCAAGTTCCTGTTCGTCGGCGTGCTGGTGCTGTTCGTGGGCTCCATCATCAACGTCTTCATCGGCTCCACGGCCGGCATGATGGCGATCTCGGTGGCGGCCATCGGCATTTTCAGCGCCTACATGCTCTATGACCTCAAGCAGATCATGGACGGCGGCGAGACCAACTACATCAGCGCCACGCTGGCTCTGTACCTGGACCTGTTCAACGTGTTCCAGAGCCTGCTGGCCCTGCTGGGCATCATGGGCGGCGAACGCGACTGATGCCGCGCGCGGAAGGCTTCGCCTTCCCTGCTGCACACAAAAGGCCTCCTTCGGGAGGCCTTTTGCATGTCCGGGATCATCATTTGTGCAAAGCGGACTCAACTTCTTCCAGGGCCTGCCGATAATCTCCTCAAGATGACCATGCCTAATCTTCCCCGCACCTTCGCCATCCTGCTGCTGCCCACGCTGCTCGCCGGCTGCAAGCTGGATGATATTCCGGGCCTGGGACCGGACCCCCGCACCGTCGCCAAGGAGGCCGAGGCCAAGGCCATCGGCGGGGCGTGCCGCCATGCCCTGCGCGGGCTGGAGGATTGCTACACGCTCAACCCCAAATCGTCCAAGGCCCTGGTGTTTGCAGGCTGGAAGGATATGGACGAATACATGCGCGCCAACAAGATGGAGGGCACGCCTTCGGTCCTGGGCCAGAGCGACCGCCGCCGCAGCGACAAGGATGAGGCGCCTGCCGAGCCGACCTCAGGCCGCAATCGCAGCTGACCCCTTTTGAGATCCGGATTTGAGATCTGGATCCACCCGTCAAAAAGCCGTGGCCGCCCGAGGGCTCCACGGCTTTTTTCATGGCGCAGGCAGCCAAGCCGTCAGTCTGCGCAGCGCTCGAACACCGCCATGCTCTCCACGTGGGCCGTGTGCGGGAACATGTTGACCACGCCTGCCGATACACAGCGATAGCCGGCCAGATGCACCAGAAGGCCGGCATCGCGCGCCAGCGTTGCGGGATTGCAGCTGACATAGACGATGCGCTCGGGAAAGCGCCAGGCCTCATGCCCTGCCGGCAGGGCCTCGGCGCCTTCGGCACCGATGCGCGCCTGGTGGATGTCGGCCAGGGCCTTGGACAGCGCAAACGCGCCTTCACGCGGCGGATCCACCAGCCACTTGCCGGCCACGCCGTCGGCGAACAGCATCTCGGGCGTCATCTCGAACAGGTTGCGCGCCACAAAGCGCGTGGGCGCGAGCTTGTCGCCCTCTGCGCGCTGTGCGTTGTTGGCCGCGTAGTTTTCATGAGAGCGCTTGACCAGGGTATCGCTGCCCTCGATGCCCAGCACCTCGCGCGCCTGCGTGGCCAGGGGCAGGGTGAAGTTGCCCAGACCGCAGAACCAGTCGATCACGCGCTCGTCCTTCTTGACATCCAGCAGGCGCAGCGCGCGCGTGACCAGCACGCGGTTGATGTGCGGATTGACCTGGGTGAAGTCCGTGGGCTTGAACGGCATGGTGATGCCGAAATCGGGCAGGCCGTAGTCGAGCTGGGCGCCTCCCTGCTCCATGAGGTGCACGGTGTCCGGGCCCTTGGGCTGCAGCCACCACTGAACGTTGTGCTCGACTGCGAAGGCCCGCAGACGGGCCTGGTCGTCCTCGGACAGCGGCTCCAGATGGCGCAGCACCAGGGCCGTGACGGAGTCGCCGCAGGCAACCTCGATCTGCGGGCAGGTTTCGCGCGCATCCATGGAGGCGATCAGTGCGCGCATGGGCAGCAGCATGGCGTCCACATGGGGCGGCAGGATCTTGCAGGTCTCCATGTCGGCGATGTAGCGGCTCTTGCGCTCGTGAAAGCCCACCAGCACCTTGCCCTTCTTGGCCACATAGCGCACCGACAGGCGCGAGCGGAAACGGTAGGCCCAGGACGGACCTTCGATGGGGCGCAGCAGCGTCTCGGGCTTGACCTTGGCCAGATGCCAGAGATTGTCTTCCAGCACGCGCTGCTTGATGGCCACCTGGGCGCCCACGTGCAGATGCTGCATCTTGCAGCCGCCGCAGGCGCCGGCATGTAGACCGAAATTCGGGCAGCCGGGGCGCACGCGCTGGGAAGATTCGCGGTGGATGGCCGTCAGGCTGGCGGCTTCCCAGTTGTTTTTCTTGCGATGGGTGTTGGCGCTGACCAGTTCGGTAGGCAGGGCGCCGTCGATGAATACCACCTTGCCATCGCTCTTGCGGGCCACGCCCTGGGCGTCCATATCCATGGACAGCACCTGCAGCCAGCCTTCGGGCAGTGCAGGGGCGTCGATGTCGGCTTCGGGCAGGTTGTCGGGGATCTTGTTGTCGCGGGGTTCACTCATGGGGCACGATTGTCTCAGGCTCTCCCCTTGCCCTGTTGGCGGCTCCCCAAAAAAGCCCCCAACTCGCTTTTGCCTCTCAGGACCGCGGAGTGCTGCTGCGGCCCAGGTCCCGCTGCCGCTCCTGGCGCGCCCGGGCCAGTTGCTCGCGTTCGGCCAGCAGGTTGATTTCGGTGATGCAGTTGAATTCGTCCAGCGTGAACACCATGGTGGCACCGCGCTCGATCTTGTCCACGGTCTGGTGCAGCGGCAAGGTCAGGTCCACCGGCGGGCGGTTGGAGCGGTAGATCAGTTCCTGCTCGGGCGTGTAGACGGAATAGCAGGCGGCAGACGCGGCCTGCGCCAGCGCGCAGGCGGCCAGCACGGTGATGGCACGCAGGTTTTGCACAGCAGTCATGGTGTTCCCCTCAAAACGGCGGCCCGCCTGTGTATGTACTGGGTGGCAGGCCAGGCTGCCCAGCATTATGGAGCAGCACATGCAGCGCCCCGCCAGGTGCCGCCTCCGCGCTGCAGCCGGTTTTGATTTTTAAGCTTTCTCAAATTTCTCTCTTGACAGAAATTTCAAGCCTGCAGACACTGAGGCCATGCAACTGAGTCCCATCGCACACCGTTTCATCCACCATTGGGGAGACATGGGCAGCTCCTGGGGAGTGAACCGCACGGTCGCCCAGATCCACGCCCTGCTGTTTTTCCATGGCCGCCCGCTCAACGCTGAAGAGATTGCCGACACGCTGGGCGCCGCTCGCTCCAACGTGAGCAACAGCCTCAAGGAACTGCAAGGCTGGGAGCTGATCCGCACCAGCCGCAGGCCTGGCGACCGCCGCGACTATTTCGAGACCTCGTCCGATGTCTGGGAGCTGCTGCGCACCATCGTGCGAGAGCGCAAGCAGCGCGAGTTCGACCCGACCTCCGAGATGCTGCGCGAACTGATCGCCGAGCCTGGCTTCGATGCCGAATCCCCCGACACCCAGGACCGCGTGCACGAGACGCTGCGCCTCATGGAGTCGCTGGGCATCTGGACCGATGAGATGCTGCGGCTGTCGCCCTCCACGCTGGACAAGCTGCTGCGCCTGGGTGCCAGCGTGCAGCGCTTCGTGCGCTCCGAGGCCGCTGACACCCGCGTCAAGCGCGGACGCCGAGCCTGAAATTTCCGTCACAAGAGAAACTGGAGGTCACCATGCGCATTCTGGTCTGCGGCGGCAACGGCTTCATCGGCCGCCATATCGTCAACCTGCTGGCCCTGGCCGGCCATGATCCCGTGGCGCGCAGCCGCCATTCCCTGCCTGCGCTCGACTACGCCAAGGCCACCACGCCCGACGCCTGGCTGCCGCACCTGGCGGGCGTGGATGCCGTGGTCAATGCCGTGGGCGTGCTTCGCGACAGCGCCTCCCGGCCCATCGATGCAATGCACGCCCAGGCCCCCATCGCCCTGTTCGATGCCTGCGCGGCGGCCGGCGTGCGGCGCGTGGTACAGATCTCTGCCCTGGGCATAGAAGGCAGTGCCACGCGCTACGCCACCACCAAGCGCGCCGCTGACGAGCACCTGCTGGCGCTCACGGCGGCGGGCCACCTGCAAGGCTGCGTGGTCCGCCCCAGCGTGGTGTTCGGCGCCGGCGGCGCCAGCAGCGAGATGTTCCTGTCCATGGCGCGCCTGCCGGCGCTGCTGCTGCCGCGCCCCGTGCTGCAGGCCCGCGTGCAGCCGGTGGCCGTGCGCGACCTGGCCGAGGCCGTGGCCGGCCTGGTGACGAGCCCCGAACCCGTGGGCATGATCGAGATCGGCGGCCCCCTGCCCTTGCCGCTGGCCGCGCTGATTGCCAGCCTGCGCGCGCAGATGGGCCGCGCTCCGGCCCGCGTGGGCACGCTGCCCGGCTGGCTCACCCGCGCCAGCGCACGCGCTGGCGACTGGGTCAGCGCCTCACCGTGGTGCAGCGAGACACTGGCCATGCTGGCCAGCGACAACGTCACCGATCCGGCCGGATTGCAAGCCCTGCTCGGCCGGCCCGGCATTGCTCCCGCCCAGTTGCTGGCCACGCTGCGCCATGGGTGAACACCGCCTGCGCCAGGTTCCCCCTTCACAGCGCACCATGCACCTCAGCCTGATCGCCGTCTGGCTGGGCACGGCCCTGGTCAGTGCCATCGAACACCGCGGCCTGAGCGTACAGGTGCTGGCTGATGCCGGCATCCACGATGCGCGCTGGCAGACATTCCTGATCTGGAGCGGCCTGCTCGCCGACCTGGCCGTGGGCCTGGCGCTGTGGCTGCGGCCGGGCCGGGAGAGCTATCTGGCGGCCTTGCTGCTGATGGCCGCCATGACCGTGCTGGCCACAGTGCTGCAGCCCACGCTGTGGCTGCATCCGCTGGGGCCGCTGCTCAAGAACCTGCCGATCGCCGCCATGCTTCTGCACCTGATGTCGGCACCTGTCACCCCGAAGGAGTCCGCATGAATCTCTACCTGTTGCTCAAGACGCTGCATATCGCGTCCAGCGTGCTGCTGGTCGGCACCGGCCTGGGCTCGGCCTTCTACATGTTCTTCGCCAACCGCAGCGGCAGCGTCGCTGCCCAGGCCGTGGTCAGCCGCCTGGTGGTGCGTGCGGACTGGTGGTTCACCACGCCCTGCGTGGTCATACAGCCTGTGAGCGGCATTGCCCTGGCCCACATGGCGGGCTGGCCGTTGACCACGCCGTGGCTGGCACTGTCGCTGGGCCTGTACCTGCTGGCCGGCGCCTGTTGGCTGCCCGTGGTCTGGCTGCAGGTGCGCATGGCCGCCATGGCGCGCGGCGCGCACGCAGCGCAGGCCGCCCTGCCCGCGCTGTATGCCGTCTATGCCCGGCGCTGGGAGGCGCTGGGCTACCCGGCCTTCATCGCCATGGCCGTGACCTACTACCTGATGGTCAACAAGCCGATGCTCTGGGGCGGTTGAGCATCGGCAGCACCTTCAGTGCCTGGCCTCAGAGCTTGGCCTCAGAGCTTGGCAATGGACACTTCGGTGGACTTGACCAGGGCCACCACGTCGGAGCCCACAACCAAGCCCAGCTCGTCCACCGAGCGCGTGGTGATCACCGAGGTGACCACGCCCCAGGGCGTCTGCACATCGACTTCGGAGACGACATCGCCACGGATGATTTCGCGCACCTGGCCCTTGAACTGGTTGCGCACGTTGATGGCTTGAATGGACATGTTTTTCTCCTGGGGATCAAAAGGAATCAAAGGAAGGTTGGGGAAAACGAAAAGTCAGACGGCCCAGCGCAGGCCATGGGCCGGCACGCCGGGCCAGGCCGTGGTGTCGGTCAGCGGATTGGCTTCTGGTTCGGCGGCGGGCTTTTGCAGCACGCGGTCGAGAATGCGTTGCTCGATGGCCGCCAGCGCCACGCTGCCGTGCACGCGCGGCCGTGGCAGGGCGATGCGTTCATCCAGCGCAATGCGGCCGTCCTCGATCAGCACCACGCGGTCGGCCAGGGCCACGGCCTCCTGTACGTCATGCGTGACCAGCAGGGCCGTGAAGCCGTGGCGCTGCCACAGGCCTTCGATCAGGCGGTGCATCTCTATGCGGGTGAGCGCATCGAGCGCGCCCAGCGGCTCGTCCAGCAGCAGCAGTTGCGGGCGGTGCACCAGGGCGCGCGCCAGGGCCACGCGCTGGCGCTGGCCGCCGGACAGGCGCGCCGGCCATTCGCCCTCGCGGTCGGCCAGGCCAACCTGGGCCAGCACTTCGCGGCCACGCTCCTGGGCCGAGGCGGGCAGGCCCAGCGTCACATTGGCCAGCACGCGCCGCCAGGGCAGCAGGCGCGCATCCTGGAACATGATGCGCGTGCCGCCCTGGGCGCCCTGCACGGCGCGGGCGGGCTCGCCGTCCAGCAGCAGGGTGCCGGCCGTGGCCTGCTCCAGGCCTGCGACCAGGCGCAGCAAGGTGCTCTTGCCGCAGCCGCTGCGGCCCACGATGGCGACGAATTCGCCAGGCTCCACCTGCAGCTGCACTTCGTGCAGCACCTCGCGCTGGCCGTAGCGCTTGGTCAGCCCGCCGGCCTGCAGGCGCACGCCACGGCGCGGTGCGGATTGGGGGGATGCGGACTGCGGCGCATCGTCGTTCTGGGCCAGGCGGTCGCTGACGTCCAGGCCATCGGCGTCGAACGAGGCCTCCCAGGCCATCGCCGGCGCGGTGGTGTTCAGCTCCACGGCCTGTGCCAGCGTGGTCTTCATGCGGTTCCATCGGCTCATGTCGTGCTCCTTGTGTCACTTGGGCTGGTAGCCCGGATGCCAGCGCAGCCACCAGTGCTCCAGCGCACGCGCAAACCAGTCGGCCAGCTTGCCCAGCAGGGCGTACAGCAGGATGCCGACCAGCACCACGTCGGTCTGCAGGAACTCGCGGGCGTTCATGGTCAGGTAGCCGATGCCCGACTGCGCCGAGATGGTCTCGGCCACGATGAGGATCACCCACATCAGGCCCAGCGAAAAACGCAGGCCGACGAGGATGGAGGACAGCGCGCCCGGCAGGATGACCTCGCGGTACAGCTGCCAGCGCGTGAGGCCGTAGCTGCGCCCCATCTCGATCAGCGCCGGATCCACATTGCGTATGCCGTGGAAGGTGTTCAGGTAGATGGGAAAGAACACCGACACGCTGATCAGGAACAGCTTGGCGCTCTCGTCGATGCCGAACCACAGGATGACCAGCGGAATCAGCGCCAGCGCGGGGATGTTGCGCACCATCTGGATGGTGGAGTCCAGCAGCGTCTCCGCCCAGCGCAGCGAGCCCGTGAGCAGGCCCAGTGCCAGCCCCAGCCCGCCGCCGATGGCCAGGCCGCCCAGCGCGCGGCCCGCGCTCACCTGCACATGCTTGAGCAGCTCTCCCGACTCGGCCAGCGCCTGCGCGGCGCGCAGCACATCCAGCGGAGCGGGCAGCACCCGCGTGGACAGCCAGCCCCACGCCGAGGCGGCCTGCCAGACGGCGATCAGCGCCAGCGGCACCAGCCAGGGCACCAGGCGGCGGCCCACGCCGGCCGCAAAGCGCAGCAGCGGCGACCAGGCATCGCCGGCCGGGGGGGCCGAGGAGGCCGGCAGCGCAGTAACGGTACGTGCATCGGACATGCGTGACTCCCTCAGCTTTGCGACGCGCGCGGCGAGTACAGGTTGGCAACGGTCTCGCCCAGCGGCCCGCCCACGCCGCCAGCCAGCCTGTCGCGCACGGACAGCGGCAGCAGCGGGAAGACCAGTTCGGCAAAGCGGTAGGCCTCTTCCAGGTGCGGATAGCCGGACAGCACGAAGGTGTCTATGCCCAGGTCCGCGTACTCCTTGATGCGGTCGGCCACGGTCTGCGCATCGCCCACCAGGGCCGTGCCCGCGCCGCCGCGCACCAGGCCCACGCCGGCCCAGAGGTTGGGGCTGATCTCCAGCTCGGCCCGCGTGCGGCGGCTGCCGCCGGCATGCAGGGCGGCCATGCGGCGCTGACCTTCCGAGTCCATGCGCGCGAAGGCGGCCTGGGCCTGGACCACGGTCTCGTCCTTGAGGCGGCTGATCAGGCGATCGGCATCGGCCCAGGCCTCGTCCTCGGTCTCGCGCACGATGACGTGCAGGCGGATGCCGAACTTCACGCTGCGGCCATGGCGCGCCGCCTTCTCGCGCACATCGGCAATCTTTTTGGCCACCTCGGCCGGGGGCTCGCCCCAGGTCAGGTAGGCATCGACCTGCTCGGCGGCCAGGTCGTGCGCGGCCTCGGACGAACCGCCGAAGTACACGGGCGGATACGGCTTTTGCAGCGGCGGGAACAACAGCTTGGCGCCCTTGACCGAGAGGTGTTCACCTTCGTAGTCGAGCGTGCCGCCCTCATGGCTGCGCTCAAGGATCTCGCGCCAGATGCGGATGAACTCGGCCGATTGCTCGTAGCGCTGCGCATGGTCGAGGAAGACGCCGTCTCCCTCCAGCTCGGCACGGTCGCCGCCCGTGACCAGGTTGATCAGCAGCCGCCCGCCCGACAGGCGGTCGAACGAGGCCGCCATGCGCGCCGCCAGGCTGGGCTGATGCAGGCCGGGCCGCACGGCGACCAGGAACTTCAGGCGCTTGGTGACCGGAATCAGGCTGGAGGCGACGACCCAGGGGTCCTCGCAGGAGCGGCCCGTGGGAATCAGCACGCCCTCGTAGCCCAGGCTGTCGGCCGCGATGGCGACCTGCTTGACATAGTCGTGGCTGAGCGGGCGGGCGCCCTCGGCCGTGCCGAGGTAGCGGCTGTCGCCGTGGGTGGGAATGAACCAGAAAACCTGCATGCGCTGCTCCAGTCAGAGGACGGAATCGAGGAAGGAAATCAAAGGGCGGAAGAAGGCCGTGCCGCCGCAGGCTCGGCCAGCCGCGCGTACTCGGCCGCCGAGGGCCGCCAGACGATGTCGGCCACCTGCACCTGGCGCGGAATCAGGCCCAGCCGAAAAAATGCATCGGCCACGCGCTGCTGGTCCACCACGGTCTGCGCAGCCAGCAGGCCCACGGGGGAGCTGGGCCGGCGCGCAATGAAGCGGCTGACCACCGCCGCATCCAGGCCGCTGAAGCCGGCCACCAGGGCCACGGCCTCCTGGCGTGCGCTCTGGGCCAGGCGATCGGCGCGCGTGAGCTCATCGAACAGCGCGCGCAGCACCTGCGGATGGCGCTCCACCAGGCCGCGAGAGGCCAGGTAGAACGAGGCGTTGCCCGACAGGCCTTCGCCATTGGCCAGCACGCGCGGGCGAATCGCCAGCTCGGTGGCCGCGTAGAACGGGTCCCAGATGGCCCAGGCGTCCACGCTCTTGCGCTCGAAGGCGGCGCGCGCATCGGCCGGGGCCAAGTACACGGGCTGGATCTCGTTCCAGGCCAGGCCCGCCTTGTCCAGCGCACGCACCAGCAGGTAATGGGCGCTGGAGCCTTTTTGCAGCGCCACGCGCCGGCCCTTGAGATCGGCCAGGGCACGCAGCGGCGAGTCCGATGGCACGAGAATCGCCGAGCTCTCGGGCTTGGGCGGCTCGGCGCCCACGTACAGCAGGTCACGGCCCGCGGCCTGGGCAAAGACCGGGGGTGAATCGCCGGTCAGGCCGAAATCCAGGCTGCCGGCGGCCAGGGCCTCCAGCAGCTGGGGACCGGCCGGGAACTCCAGCCAGCTGACCTTGGTGCCCGCAAAGCGCTTTTCCAGCACGCCCTGCTGCTTGAGGATGACCAGGTTGACGGCCGACTTCTGGTAGCCGATGCGCAACTGCTCGGGCCCGGCCACGGCGGCCGGCGTCTCGGCGCGTGCGTACTGGCCAGCCAGGCTCCAGCTGAAGGCGGTGGTACCCAGCAGTTGCAGGGCCTGGCGGCGCACGCGGTCCAGGCGGGGCTTCTTGGGGATGGCGTTCATGGTGCGGACTCCTTGCAGTGGGCTCAGGGGCGCGACGCGATCAGGTCCACGGGCGCGGCATGCAGCAGGTTGAGCTTGCGGGGGATGAGCTTGAGCTCGAAGAAGGTGTCGGCGATCTGCTGCTGCTCGGCCAGGATCTCGCGCGTCACGGACGAGGTGCCGAAGCGGGCACGGCTCAGGTACAGCTCGGTGATGGACTTGTCCAGGCCCAGGATGCTGGACAGCTCGGCGGCAGCGGCCGTCTGGTTCTTCGAGGCCCAGCGGTCAATCCCATCGACCTCTTCGATGGCAATGCGCAGCACATCGGCATTGCGCGTGGCGAAATCGCGCGAGGTGAAGTAGTAGGCGCGGTTGTTGACCACGCCCGTGGCATCGGCCAGCAGGCGGGCGTCCAGCGTCTTTTGCGCGGCAGCCAGGAAGGGGTCCCAGATCAGCCAGGCATCGACGGAGCCGCGCTCGAAGGCGGCACGCGCATCGGCCGGCGCCAGGAAGACGGACTGCACATCGCCGTACTTCAAGCCATGCTTTTCCAGCAGCTTGACCAGGAAGTACTGCACGTTCGAGCCTTTGTTGTAGGCCACGCGCTTGCCCTTGAGGTCCTGCACGCTGCGGATGGGCGAATCCTTGGGCACGATCACCGCCTCCAGCCCGGGGCGCGGCACGGTGGCGCCCGCATAGACCAAAGGCGCGCCTGCGGCCTGCGCAAAGATGGGCGGGGCCTCGCCCACATCGCCGAAGTCGATGGAGCCCACGTTCAGCGCCTCCAGCTGCACGGGGCCGGCGTTGAACTCGATCCAGCGCACCGACACGCCCAGCGGCGCCAGCCGCTTTTCCAGCGTGCCCCGGCTCTTCAGGATGGACAGCCAGCCCTTCTGGTGGCCCACGCGTAGCACGCGGTCACCCGCCTTGTCCTGGGCCAGGGCCGGGCCGCCCACCGTGGCGACTGCTGCGGCAAGGCCCGCGCCCAGCAGTTGGCGTCGGCGCCAGTTGGCTGTGTGTCGGGGGAAAGAATCGAACGAGACCATGACGGACATCCTTGGAAGAGTGGTGCGTGGCGCAGGCAAAGCGCTGCCCATGCATGCGCGCGGCATGCAGCCAGAAAACAAAAAAAGGGAAGGCGGGGCAAGGGGCGGCCGCCTGCAGGACCAGGCCTGCAGACGCGCAGCACGGAGTCGTCAGGTGCTACATCGCCGGCTGGCGAAGGCCATGGTCTCGAAGCGAGGAAAAGAGCTGGATGCCACCACGCCTGCCTTGCCTGCCTTGCCTGCCACTCCTGCCTTGTGCATCCGCACCCCTGCCTGCGCCGTGCGGCGCGCGGCCTGCAAAGAGTGGCGGGAAGTCAGCAAGATGGACATGGCGAATCGTGGGGATTGGCAGGGGTCTGGGAAAGCGGGTGAATTCAGTGGGTGGGTGGGCGCCGGCCGGGCCGGCGCGCCGCACTCACTTCTTGGTGTAGATCTGGTCGAAGCTGCCGCCGTCGGCAAAGTGGTCCTTGTCGGCCTTGGCCCAGCCGCCAAAGGCCTGGTCGATGGTGACCAGCTCCAGCTTGGGGAACTTGTCCGCGAACTCGGCCTTGACCTTGGCATCCGTGGGACGGTAGTAGTTGCGGCCGGCGATGCGCTGGCCTTCCTCGGAGTACAGGTACTTCAGGTACTCCTCGGCCACGGCGCGCGTGCCCTTCTTGTCCACGACCTTGTCGACCACGGCCACCGAAGGCTCGGCCAGGATGGACAGCGAAGGCACGACGATCTGGAACTTCTCGGGACCGAACTCCTTGAGCGCCAGGAAGGCCTCGTTCTCCCAGGCCAGCAGCACATCGCCCACGCCGCGCTGCACGAAGGTGATGGTGGCACCGCGCGCGCCCGTGTCCAGCACGGGCACGTTCTTGAACAGCTTGCCGATGAAGTCCTTGGCCTGCGCGTCGCCGCCGTACTTGCGCTTGGCGAACTCCCAGGCGGCCAGGTAGTTCCAGCGCGCACCGCCGCTGGTCTTGGGGTTGGGCGTGATCACCTGCACGCCGGGCTTGACCAGGTCGTCCCAGTCCTTGAGGTTCTTGGGATTGCCCTTCTTCACCAGGAAGACGATGGTGGAGCTGTAGGGCGCCGAGTTGTGCGGCAGGCGCTTTTGCCAGTCGGCCTTGAGCAGGTTGCCGTTCTTGACCAGGGCGTCGATGTCGCCGGCCAGCGCCAGCGTGGCCACGTCGGCGTCGATGCCGTCGATGATGGAACGCGCCTGCTTGCCCGAGCCGCCATGCGACTGCTTGACGCTCACGTCCTGGCCGCTCTTGGCCTTCCAGTGCTTGGCGAAGGCCTGGTTGTATTCCACGTACAGCTCGCGCGTCGGATCGTAGGAGACATTGAGCAGTTGCACCGACTGGGCCAACGCCGGCAGAGCCGACAGGGTCAAGCCCGCGATCAGGCCGGCGGCGACAGGAAACTTGATAAAGTGGCGGCGAATTTTCATTGGAGTGTCGGTAGAGAGTGGAGACGACGGTCTGGTGCCGTGGAAAGCATTCTCAAAGCCAACTCTTAAAACTCAAACCAATAAGATTTCAGTTTGTTATTCCCAAAACATCTGAATCTCCACAAGACAAGGACTCAATTCCCCATGGCACGTACCGTTCACTGCATCAAGCTTGGCGTTGACGCTGAAGGCCTGGACTTCCCGCCCTACCCCGGCGAGCTGGGCAAGCGCATTTTTGAAGGCGTGAGCAAGCAGGCCTGGGCCGACTGGCTCAAGCACCAGACGATGCTGGTCAACGAAAACCGCCTGAACCTGGCCGACGCACGCGCCCGCCAGTACCTGGCCCGCCAGATGGAAAACCACTTCTTCGGCGGCGGCGCCGATGCGGCGGCCGGCTACGTGCCTCCTACGGCCTGAGCCGCTTCGCGCCCTTTCACCGCCCCCGTCGCACCGCGCCGGGGGCGGTTTCATTTGCGGTGCCGCAAACGGCCGCCGCCCAGAGACCGCCTACAATGCCCGCCTTCTTGCGCTGGACGGCGCAGTGGCCGCACACCCTGCGGCGCGGGCCGGTCTTCATCCGAGGTTTTCCGTGCTTCCATCCGTCTCCCTGCTGGAATCGTTCCAGGCATCGCAGTTCACCGTCATGCTGGTGATCTACCTCGTGGCCATCACGGCCGAAGCCATGTCGGGCGCGCTGGCGGCGGGCCGGCGCAACATGGACATCTTCGGCGTGGCCGTGATCGCCTTCGTCACCGCGCTGGGCGGCGGCACCATCCGCGACATGGTGCTGGGCCACTACCCCATCGGCTGGACGCAGCACCCTGAATATGTCTACCTGGTCATCTCGGCCGGGCTGCTGACCATCGTCGTGGCGCGCCACATGCACCATCTCAAGCAGGTCTTTCTGCTGCTGGACGCCATGGGGCTGATCGCCTTCTCGCTGATCGGCTGCAACGTGGCGCTGGAGCTGGGCTACCCGCCCGTGGTGGTGGTGATGTCGGGCATGCTGACCGGCATCAGCGGCGGCATTCTGCGCGACGTGCTGTGCAACCAGGTGCCGGTCGTCTTCCGTCGCGAGCTGTACGCCAGCGTGTCGCTGGCCGTGTGCCTGCTGTTCCTGGGCCTTCGCACGCTGGAAGTGGGCTCCAACCTCAGCACCGTCGTCTGCTTTGCCGGCGGACTCACGCTGCGCCTGGCCGCCATCCGCTTCAAGTGGCGGCTGCCCGTGTTCTCCTACCAGCAGCGCTGGGAGGAGTAGTTCTGCCCCTTGCCCATGTCCGAACCCATTGAATGGCTGCCCGATGGCACGCCCTACAGCCCGCGCTTCGGCGACCGCTACCACAGCGAACTCGGCGGCCTGGACCAGGCCCGCCACGTCTTTCTGGGCGGCTGCGGCCTGCCGGCGGCCTGGGCCGATGCGCCGCAATGGCGCATCCTGGAGACCGGTTTCGGGTTCGGGCTGAATTTCCTCGTGGCCTGGGAAGCCTGGAAGGCCGATCCCCGGCGCCCGAGGCTGCTGCATTTCGTCTCGGCCGAGGCCTTTCCCGTCAGTGCCGACGCCATGCGCCAGGCCATGCCGCGCGAGCCAGGATTGCGCCTGCTGGCCGAGGAGCTGGCCACCCGATTCCAGGGCCTGCTGCCCGGCGTGCACCGCCTCGCCTTCGAGCAGGGGCGCGTGCTGCTGACGCTGTACATCGGCGATGCCCAGGCGATGCTGCGGCGCCAGCAGCTCACGGCCGACAGCATCTACCTGGACGGCTTCACGCCGGAACTCAACCCCGACCTCTGGAGCGCCGACACCCTGCGCGCGCTGGCGCGCCATTGCCGGCGCGGCACGCAGCTGTCCACCTGGTGCGTGGCACGCACGGTGCGCGATGCCCTGGCCCAGCACGGCTTTCAGGTGCGCAAGGTGGATGGCGTGCGCCCCAAGCGCCACAACCTGCATGCTGTCTTCGACCCGGCCTGGCAACCGCGTGGGCCGCGCGGGCCGCGTGCACAGCCGCAGGAACCCATCACCCCACAGCGCTGCATGGTGCTGGGTGCAGGCATCGCCGGTGCGGCCGCCGCCGCCAGCCTGTCGCGCCGTGGCTGGCAGGTAACCGTGCTGGATGCTGCCGACGCGCCTGCAGCGGGCGCCTCGGCCCTGCCCGCGGGCCTGTTCTGCCCCCATGTCTCGCCCGATGACAGCCTGCTGTCCCGCCTGAGCCGCGACGGCGCACGCCTGACCCTGGCGCAGTTGCAAATGCTCTCCGGCCAGGGCCTACTGCAACCGGGCACGGACTGGTGCGATACCGGCGTGCTGGAGCACGGCGTGGAAGCCGCCCCGCGGCTGCCGCGCGACTGGCAATCCCCCGGCCCTGGCGACCACTGGAGCCGGCCCGCAAGCGCCGATCAACTCTCGGCGGCCCGCCTGCCCGCCGACGCCCCGGCCTGCTGGCATGCGCAGGCCGGCTGGGTACGCCCGGCGCGGCTGGTGCAGGCGCAGCTGGCGCTGCCGGGCGTGCGCTGGCAGGGCCGTGCCTGCGTGGCGCGTCTTGCATGCACCGACACAGCAGGTGGCGCGCCCGTCTGGCAGGCCCTGGATGAACAGGGCAATCTGCTGGCCGAGGCTGAACTGGTCGTTCTCGCACTGGGCCCCGCAACGAATACGCTGCTGGAGCACAGCCTGGGCGCCCAGGCCGCCTGGCCGCTGCAGCCCATTCGCGGCCAGGTCAGCTGGGATGTGCACACCCCGGCCAGCGCGCAGGCCATGCCGCCCTTTCCCGTCAACGGCCATGGCAACCTGGTGCCTGCCATGCCGCTGCCCGGCGATGCAGCCGGGCCAGGCTGGGTCATGGGATCGACCTTCGAGCGCGACGAGACCGTGCTGCCGCCAAGTCCCGAAGACCAGGCCGCCGCCCATGCAGCCAATGGCGCCAAGCTGGCGCAGCTGCTGCCACGTGCCTACCAGGGCCTGCAAGGCTTCTTCGACGCGCCACCGCGCGCCACCTGGGGCGCCGTGCGCGTGGCCTCGCCAGACCGGCTGCCCGTGGTCGGACCGGTGTCCGATCAGGCTCCCGGCCTGTGGGCGCTGACGGCCATGGGCTCGCGCGGGCTCACCCTGTCGCTGCTGTGCGGCGAGCTGCTGGCAGCACGCCTGCACGACGAACCGCTGCCCCTGGACGCCAGGCTGGCGGCTGCCCTGGCCAGCGAGCGCCTGGGCCGCAGGCGCTGAGCCATTGAACCGCCCGGCCGCTGAACGGCCGGGCATTCACACAACGGCCAGAAAGAAAACCCGAGTCTTCCCGCAGACGGTTTTTTGTCACTCGTTATGTTTTCTAGTGCATATCGCTAGAATCCGGAACCTGTTTTCAAAAGGAAACAACCAGCCGCTCCCCGCGTTCAACCACACAAGAACCTGAAACCGTGACCCGCCAGCCCCGCTCCTGCGCTCCCGCATCCTCACCCGCCCTCTGCTCACCCTCGTTCCGCCTTCGCTCCGCACTGACACACGCCCTGCTGCTCGCAGGCCTGGCCGCCAGCACGCAGGCGCAAGCCCAGGTCGAGGCCCAATCGGGTGCGCCTGCAGCCCAGGCTTCGCAGACCTTCCAGTTGGGCACGGTCGATGTGCACGGTGCGCGTGATGAAGCACAGGCCATATCCGGCGATGAACAGCGACTGGGCGCCGCCGAGATGCGCCAGCGCAATGCCGACACCGTGGCCGACGCCGTGCGCCTGCTGCCGGGCGCCACGCTGTCGCGCAACAATCGCAACGAGGAAATGATTTACCTGCGCGGCTTCGATCCGCGCCAGGTGCCGGTCTTCGTGGACGGCGTGCCGCTGTACGTGCCCTATGACGGCTATGTGGACTTCGGCCGCTTCACCACCTTCGACCTGTCCGAGATCCGCGTGGCCAAGGCCGGCGCCTCGCTGATGTATGGCCCCAATACGCTGGGCGGCGCCATCAACCTGGTCACGCGCAAGCCCGTCAAATCGTTCGAGGGCGATGCGCGCATCGGCGCAGGCGCAGGCGGCGAACGCAAGGCCGCCGTGAACCTGGGCGGCAACCTGGGCTCCTGGTACTACCAGCTGGGCGCCTCCTACCTGGACGCGGACAGTTTTCCGCTGCCCAAGGGCTTCAAGGACTTCAAGAAGCAGCCCACCGACACGGGCAACTACCGCGACAACGCCTACCGCACGGACAAGCGGCTGTCGTTCAAGCTGGGCCTCACGCCCAATGCCACGGACGAATACGCGCTGGGCTATGTGCGCCAGGAAGGCGAGAAGGGCAACCCCGTGTATACCGGCAGCGCCACGGGCAAGAACGTCATCCGCTACTGGCGCTGGCCCTATTGGGACAAGGACAGCGTGTACTTTCTGAGCACCACGCGCATCAATGCCGACAACCTGCTCAAGACACGCATCTACCACGACACCTACCAAAACGGCCTGGACATGTACACGGACGCGAGCTACACGCGCCATGACCCCACCAGCAGCTACAAGGACGTGAGCCAGGGCGCCAGCGTCGAGTGGGCCAACTACAGTTTCAAGGGCCATGCGCTGCGCCTGGGCGCGCACTACAAGATCGACGAGCACACCGATGCCGCCTCGGCCAAGGACCCCAGCAAGCACTACCGCGACGTGACGCGCTCCCTGGTGGTCGAGGACACGATCTCCCTGGCCGAGCGCTGGAGCCTGAACCTGGCGCTCAGCCACGACCAGCGCGATGCGCGCGAGGTCTACCAGTGGCCCACGGGCTCCGCCAGCGCCACCAATGGCGTGGCCAAGCTCGGCTATGCGCTGGGCGGCGGCAGCGAGGCGTATTTCATCGCCTCGCACAAGACGCGCTTTCCCACCATCAAGGACCGCTACTCGGCACGCATGGGCACGGCCCTGGCCAACCCCGACCTGCAGCCCGAGACGGCCAACCACTTGGAGCTGGGCGTCAGCGGCTCGCCCTGGCAGGGCGGCCAGGGCCAGGCCGCGCTGTTCTACAGCCGCGTGCGCAACCAGATCCAGACCGTGGTCGTGGCCTCGGCCGAATGCGGCGGCACCACCTGCAACCAGGCGCAGAACGTGGGGCGCACGCGCAACATCGGCATGGAGCTGTCCCTGGCCCAGCAGCTGTCGGCACAGTGGAGCATGAACGCCAGCTACACCTACCTGAACCGCCGCAACACCAGCGACTCCAGCATCACGCTGACCAACACGCCGCGCCACCGCCTGCTGGCCGGTGTCCAGTGGCGTCCGCTGGCGCAGTGGGAATTCAATGCCGAGGTCGAGACCGAGAAGGGCCGCTACGTGCCGCTGTCGGGCAGCGGCCAGCTGCAGACGCTCAAGCTGTCGGGCTACGGCATTGCCAACCTGCGTGCACGCTACAAGCCGCGCAGCGACATCACCGTGGACTTCGGCGTGGCCAATATCGGCGACAAGTGGTACCAGTTCGATGACGGACTGCCCATGCCGGGCCGCAGCTGGTATGTCAACCTGGGCTATCGCTTCTGAAACCGGGTCGGAGACTGTGCCCGTACCCGATTCCATGGAACCGATCTGCCACCCTCGCCGCCGCCTGCTGGGCGCCCTGCCCGCGCTGGCAGCCCTGAGCGGCTGCGCCAGCCTGCCGGCAGAAGCTGTCAGCGTCGACGTGGCCGTGGTTGGTGGCCTGTCGCTGTGCGGCGTCTGGCCGCGCCTGGCCGACATGGCGGACCGCAGCCTGGGCCTGTCCGTGCGCACCGCCGTTGCCGCGCCCAAGGAGGGAGTGATCCCTGCCATGGCCCAGGGCCGCGCCCAGCTGCTGCTCATTCACGCGAGCGACGAAGCCATGTCGCTGGAGGCTGCCGGCCTGGCATCGGCCGCGCGGGTCTGGGGCTGGAACGAGCATGTGTTCGCTGGCCCTTCGCACGACCCGGCCCGCGTGCGCGGCGCGGCCGATGGCGTGGAGGCCATGCGTCGCATCGTTGCCAGCGGCTCGCCCTTCATCGCGCTGCGCGACCCCGGCAGCTATACCGTGGTCCAGCGGCTGTGGCGCCGCGCCGGCATACGGCCGGACGTCCGCTGGCTGCGCGCCGACACCGGGCCGCGCCCCCAGGCCGTGCTGCAGTTGGCGGCCGAGCTCCAGGCCTATGCCGTGGTCGGCCATATCCCGCTGCATTTCGGCAAAATGGGCGCACCCGGCATCGAGCTGCTGCTGCACGGCGACCCGCTGATGCGCCGGCCCTATGTGCTGCTCACGCCCGGGCCGCGCCATCCGGCCGACGCTGGCCAGCGCCGCAGCGCGCAAAAGCTGGCCGAGCATCTGCTGTCCGCACCGGGCCAGCAGGAACTGGCGCTGGCCAATGTGGCAGCCGGAGGTCCCTGGATCTTCGGGCGCGACAGCATGCCCCCGGTCAACGACACCGGCGGCGGCCAGGAGTAAAAACCTGCCTGGATTCCACAAGCACCGCATGCCATGAACTCACCTGCCACCCTGCCCCTGGCCGCCCTGGTCCATCCCGACGACGAGCATGCAATGGAGCTGCTGCTCGAACACGTGGCACGCCGCCTGCAAGGCGCGGGCTGGCGCGTGGGCGGCCTGGTGCATCGCCAGGACCGCTATGCCAACGGCAACAAGCGCATGCAGTTGTTCGACCTGCGCAGTGACCGCCAATTCGAGCTGTCCCAGGACCTGGGCTGCGCCTCGCGCGCCTGCAGTCTCAACCCCCAGGCCCTGGCCCAGGCCAGCGCCGTGCTGCGCCAGGCGCTGGACGATGGCGTGGATCTGGTGGTGATCAACCGCTTCGGCATCGTCGAGGCCTCGGGGCAAGGCTTTGCCGCCGAATTCGCGGCCTTTGTCGAGGCCGGCACGCCCGTGCTCACGGCCGTCGCGGCCCGTCATCTTGAAGACTGGCGCAGGTATACCGGCAGCCTGCATGCCGAGCTGGCAGCCGATGAGGTGCAGATCGAGCAATGGTGCCAGGCACAGCTTGAGCGCCGTGGCTGCGCCAGCCCCATCCCCTGATTTTCATGACCGATCTTCTGTTCACCCGCCGCCGCTGGCTGGGCCAGGCCATGGCGGCGCTGGCCTCATCGGCTCTTGTTCCCGGCCATGCCCAGGCAACCACGATTGCCGCCCGCATGGGACAGATGCCGGACCCTGCCAGGCTGCGCCGCGTATTCGCGGCCGGCCCGCCCGCAGGCGTGCTGGTGGCCACGCTGGCACCGCACAAGCTGCTGGGCTGGCCCCAGCAGTTGGACGATGTCTCGCGCGCCTATCTGGGGCCCACACTGCAGGCGCTGCCGCATCTGGGCCGCCTGTCCGGGCGCGGCAGCACCATGTCGCTGGAATCGCTGCTGAAGCTGCAGCCCGACCTGGTGCTGGACGCCGGCACGGCCGATGCCACCTATATCTCGGCCACCGAGCGGCTGGCGCGCCAGACCGGCCTGCCCTGCGTGCTGATCCAGGGCTCGCTGCCCGACCACGCACGCCAGTTGCGCGAGGTCGGCGCCCTGCTGGGCGAGGCCGCACGCGGCGAACCCCTGGCCCGCCATGCCGATGCCGTGGCGGCGCTGGCGCAGCGTGCCACCAAGGGCATGGCACCGGCCGAGCACCCGCGCGTGTACTTCGCACGCAGCGCCAATGGGCTGGAAACAGGGCTGGCGGGCTCTATCAATGTGGAAGCCGTCGAATATGCGGGCGGGCGCAATGTGGCGACGGATGCAGGGCGTGGCGGGCTCACGCGCGTGTCCATGGAGCAGATCCTGGCCTGGGACCCGCAGGTCATCGTCACGCAGGAACCCGGCCTTGCCGAGCGCATGCGCCAGGACCCGCTGTGGCGCGGCGTGGCCGCCGTGCGCTCGGGCCGCGTGCACTGCGCGCCGGTCTGGCCCTTCGGCTGGCTGGATGGTCCGCCCGGCGTCAACCGGCTGATCGGCGTGCGCTGGCTGCTGGAAAAGCTCCACCCGCAGGCGCCGGCACTGCAGGGACTGCCGCCGTTGGAACGCGAGGTGCGCGACTTCTACCGCCTGTTCTACGGCGCCGACCTGTCGCCCGCAGCGCTGGGCAGGCTGATGGAGACTGCGCGTTGATGCCTGCCACAGGCCGCCGCATGGGGTGGGTGCTCGCGCTGGGCTTGCTGGCCGCCGTGCTGCTGTGGGCGCTGGCGGCGGGTCAGTTCTCCATCGCGCCGCAGCAGCTGTGGCAGTCGCTGCTGGCGCGCGCAATGGGCACGGCATCCCCCTTGTCCGCCAGCGCCGAGACCGTGCTCTGGAACATCCGCCTGCCGCGCATCGCCGCAGGCCTGGCCGTGGGCGCCACGCTGGCGGCGGCAGGCGCGGCCTACCAGGGCATGTTCCGCAACCCGCTGGTCTCGCCCGACATCCTGGGCGTCTCGGCCGGTGCCGGCCTGGGCGCGGTGCTGGGCATCTTCCTGGGCTGGACCATGGCGGCCGTGCAGGCCCTGGCCTTTGGCGGCGGGCTGGCCGCCGTGGCCGCGGTGGTGGCCATCAGCGCCAGCGTGCGCCGCCATGACCCGGTGCTGGTTCTGGTGCTGGCCGGCATTGCGCTGGGCGCGCTGCTGGGCGCGGGCATCGCCCTGGTCAAGACGCTGGCCGACCCCAATACGCAGCTGCCATCCATCACCTTCTGGCTCATGGGCGGCCTGAGCGCCGTGACGCTGCCCGAGCTGGGTGCCACGGCGCCCGTGATGCTGTGCGCCCTGCTGCCCCTGATGCTGCTGCGCTGGCGCATCAACCTGCTGGGCCTGCCTGACGAGGAGGCGCTGGCCCTGGGCGTGCCCGTGGCACGCCTGCGCCTGCTGCTGGTGGCCTGTGCCACGCTGGGCACGGCGGCCGCCGTATCGCTGGCCGGCATCGTGGGCTGGGTGGGGCTGGTGGTGCCGCATGTGGCGCGCCTGCTGGTCGGCCCCAATTTCGTGCGCCTGCTGCCGGCCTCGGCGCTGCTGGGCGCGGGCTTCGTGGTTGCGGCCGACACGCTGGCGCGCAGCGCGGCACGCATCGAGCTGCCGCTGGGCATTCTCACGGCCCTGGTCGGCGCGCCCTTCTTTCTCTACCTGCTGTCGCGCACGGGGCGCAATGACTGAAGTGCAGGCCCCACCCGTGCTGCAGACGCTGGCCCTGGCCACGGGCCATGGGCGCCGGCGCGTCAGCCAGGGGCTTGACCTGGCCATTGCCGCAGGCGAGGTGCTGTGCCTGCTGGGCCCCAACGGCTGCGGCAAGACCACGCTGTTCCGCACCGTGCTGGGCCTGCTGGCGCCGCTGGCCGGAGAGGTGCGCGTGCAGGGCCAGCCCGTGCACAGCTGGCCGCGTGCCGAGTTTGCGCGGCGCGTGGGCTATGTGCCCCAGGCTCAGGCCGGCGTCTTCGGCTTCGAAGCGCTGGACATGGTGCTCATGGGCCGTGCCGCGCGCCTGCCTGCGCTGGCCCGGCCTTCAAGTGCCGACCGTGCCCTGGCGCTGGGCTGCCTTGAGCAGTTGGGCATCGCCCATCTGGCGCTGCGCCCCTATACCGAGCTGAGCGGCGGCGAGCGCCAGCTGGTGCTGATCGCACGCGCCCTGGCCCAGGAGCCCGCGCTGTTGGTCATGGACGAGCCCACGGCCAGCCTGGACTTCGGCAACCAGATCCGCGTGCTGGACCAGATTGCCGCGCTGCGTGCACGCGGCATGGCCGTGCTGCTGTCCACCCACCAGCCCGAGCATGCGCTGCAGGTGGCCGACCGCATCGCCCTGCTGGGCCGCGACGGACTGCAGGCCTGCGGTGCGGCGGCGCAGGTGGCGACACCGGCCGCGCTGGCTGCGCTCTATGGGGTGAGCGAGGCGGCGGTGGCGGCGCGGCTGCCGGCAATCCCTAAGGTCTGGGCGGGCGCCACTTCCAGCACGGCGGCGGCGTCAAGGGCCGGCCTGCATCCTTGAGCAAGCGCTGCAGCAATTGCTGCTCGCTGTGGATGGAAGGATCGGCCAGCAGCCGGGCAAACTGGGCTCCTCCGTCCTGCATGCCGAGCGGGGCGGACGCTTGCAGCAGCCACTCCAACTGGCGGCGCCGGGCCTGGGCCGCGGCGCGCTCGGTCGGGGTTTTGGCCAGCCGGCGTTGAATCGCCAGCCCAAAGCCCTCGTCCAGCACGGTCGATGAGCGCTGCGTCAGCAGGTGGGCTACATGCAGGCAGTCGGCCTCGCGCGCCGGGGTTTTGCCCATCGCTTCGGGTTTGCAGGTATCCAGCAGCGTCTTGTAGCCCGTCAAGGGAAAGGCTGTCCAGATACCTATTGCAGTGATCACCGCGCCTTCCTCGAGCCGGTAGTTCGGACTGCCACCCAGCGCCTGCAGCTCCTGTGCCGTGGGCGGATGGCGCAGCAAAGCGGACTGCATCCAGCGCACGCCGTCATACATGTGCAGGTCCGCGTAGCGGCTTTCGCGCGCTGCAACCAGCAGTTCCTGCGGTCCCAGCGCCTGCTGCATCAGCGCAGAGAAATTGCTGGGCTCCAGCGCCAGCCAGCGGCGAGCAGCCTCGGAGCGCACTTCGCCTTCGTCCTCAGGGGCCTTGGAGGCCAGCAGTTGATAGGCCAGCGCATCCTGCCCTGCCCGCTCGAGCGCGTCCTGGCGCCAGCCCTCGGCCTGGCTGACAGCGCTTTTGTCGCGGGGCGACAGATTGATCAGGATGGCCGCAAAGGCCAGATCGCGCCCGCTGCCAGCACCGGCCAACTGCGCCGCCACGCGATGCAGATACGCATCCCAGGCTGATTCCTGTGCGGATTTGTCGGGTTCAGGCATGTCAGCTGTGTGCGCTGCTGACAACGGAGACGGCGGCTGTGCCGGCTTCTGGGCCTGCGCCTGAGCAGCGGTTGCCAATGCCAAGGCCAGCCCGATGGCGGCACAACGGTTTCGCATTCTGAAATCCTCCCTCTGGCCGGAAAGCATATCGGCCGCTCATGCGTTTGGCATGCCCAGCCCCACAAAGCCTGCTGCCATTCACTTATATCCATATCCACATACTTGCAGGACAAAACAATCGTTTGCTTCTATAAGGCCATTGCTTACATTTCCGTCCATGCAGGGTTCTGCGCGCGTTTCCCGCAAGTGCCTCGGTGCCACGCAATGAACCCCTGCACCGCCGCCACTGGCGGCAGTCGAAGACCCCACATCCGAAGCGCCATGTACCAATACACCGAATTCGACAAACAGTTCATCCGCCTGCGCGCCGAGCAGTTCCGTGACCAGCTCGAACGCTGGCAGGCCGGCAAGCTCTCGGAGGATGAGTTCAAGCCCCTGCGTCTGCAAAACGGCTGGTATGTGCAGCGCTACGCGCCCATGCTGCGCGTGGCCGTGCCCTACGGCGAACTGTCCAGCGCCCAGTTGCGCGTTCTGGCCCGCGTGGCCCGCGAGTACGACCAGCCCGACGCCGCCCTGCTGGCCGAGGCCCGCGCCACCCAGGACCGGCTGGGCGACATCCCGCTGCACGACGGCCGCCGCATCGGCTCCGACCTGAAGTTCGGCTACGGCCACTTCACCACGCGCACCAACGTCCAATACAACTGGATTCCGCTGTCCAAGGCCGCCGACGTGATGGACCTGCTGGCCAGCGTGAACCTGCACGGCATCCAGACCAGCGGCAACTGCATCCGCAACATCAACAGCGACGCGCTGGCGGGCATTGCCATCGACGAGATCGCCGACCCCCGCCCCTTCACCGAAATCCTGCGCCAGTGGAGCACGCTGCACCCCGAGTTCAGCTTCCTGCCGCGCAAGTTCAAGGTCTCCATCAGCGGCGCCGAGGAAGACCGCGCCGCGCTGGGCTGGTACGACGTGGGCCTGCAGTTGCTCAAGAACGAGGCTGGCGAGCTGGGCTTCAAGGTGCGCGTGGGCGGCGGCATGGGCCGCACGCCCACCATCAGCCCGGTGCTGCGCGAGTTCCTGCCCTGGAACCAGCTGATGAACTACCTGGAAGCCGTGATCCGCGTCTACAACCGCTACGGCCGCCGCGACAACGCCTGGAAGGCGCGCATCAAGATCCTCGTGAAGTCCGAGGGCCAGAACTTCATCGACCAGGTCGATGAGGAATTCCGCCAGATCGTCGAGGTCGAGGGTGGTCCCCACACCATCACGCAAGCCGAGTACGACCGCGTGGCCGCCAATTTCCGCGAGCCCGAGCTGGACCTGTCGCCCGCCAATGCCGAGGCCGAGACCCTGGCCCTGCTGCGCACGGCCGCCGAGGAAGACAAGGACTTCGGCCGCTGGCTGATCAGCAACGTGCGCCCGCACCGCCACCCGCAACTGCGCGCCGTGCTGCTGTCGTTCAAGCGCCTGGGCTACGCGCCCGGCGATGCCACGGCCGACCAGATGGATGCCGCCGCCGCGCTGGCCGACCAGTTCTCGGCCGGCGAGATGCGCGTCACCCACGAGCAGAACCTGCTGCTGCCCTGGGTGCGCCGCGACCAGCTGCCCCAGCTGTACAAGGCGGCCAAGGCCCTGGGCCTGGCCAAGCCCAACATCGGCCTGCTGACCGACATGATCGCCTGCCCCGGCGGCGACTTCTGCTCGCTGGCCAATGCGCGCTCCCTGCCCATTGCCGAGGCCATCACCGAGCGCTACCAGGACCTGGACGAGCTGTGGGACCTGGGCGAGATCGACCTGCACATCAGCGGCTGCATCAACAGCTGCGGCCACCACCACAGCGGCCACATCGGCATCCTGGGCGTGGACAAGGACGGCAAGGAGTGGTACCAGATCACGCTGGGCGGCGCCGACGGCTCCCACCTGTCCGGCCCGGCCACGCCCGGCAAGATCATCGGCCCCTCGTTCAGCGCCGCCGAAGTGCCCGGCGTGATCGAGGCCCTGCTGGCCACCTACCGCGAGCAGCGCCAAAGCGAAGGCGGCCGTTTCGAGACCTTCATCGCCACCGTGCGCCGCGTGGGCATCGACCCGTTCAAGGCCGCCGGCAATGCCGCCCGCCACCCCGCCAAGCACACCGAGGAGGCGGCCGCCTGACCCCAGGTGAGAGCCGCAGGAGATCCCCATGAAAATCATCGCCGCCCAAGAGCACCAAAGCCCGGCCGAAGGCCAGCAGACCATCATCGCCCCGGCCAATGACGCCGATCCCTTCACGCTGGATCTGACCGGCGTGCAGCGCATCGACCTCAACTTTCCCAAGTTCACCGATGGCCGCGCCTTCAGCCAGGCCCGCCTGCTGCGCAAGCGCCTGGGCTTCCAGGGCGAGATCCGCGCCACCGGCGACGTGCTGATCGACCAGCTGGTGCAGATGCAGCGCTGCGGCTTCGACGTGGCCGTGCTGCGCGAAGGCGTGGACATCGCCGACGCCCAGCGCCAGCTGGACCGCTTCCACGGCTTCTACCAGGGCGATGCCGTGCATCCCGAGCCCCACTTCGTCAAGGCGGCCTAACATGGGTGCGCAAAGCTTTCTGTCGCGACAGGCATCGGCCAAGGCCACCGAGGTCAACGGCCGTGCCAGCAGCGGCTTTGCCGACAAGCTGGCCGCCACCGAGGCCCTGCTGCGCGAGGCAGCGGCGCTGGGCGCCGAGGCCGTGACGCAGGCCTCCAGCCTGGGCGCCGAGGATGTGGTGATCACCGACATCATCCACCGCCTGGGTCTGGACATCCCCGTCTTCGTGCTGGACACCGGCGCCCTTCACACCGAGACCCTGGCCCTGCTGGAGCGCACCCAGTCGCTGCCCGGCCTGAGCGTCAAGGTCTACCGGCCGCAGCTCGAATCGGTGATCCACTTCATCCGCGACAACGGCCAGGACGCCATGTACCGCAGCATCGAGCTGCGCAAGGCCTGCTGCGGCGTGCGCAAGATGGAGCCGCTGGCGCGTGCGCTGGCCGGCAAGAGCGCCTGGATCACGGGCCTGCGCCGCGAGCAGTCCAATGCCCGCGCCGACGTGCCCGCCGTGGACCGCAGCGAGGTCGAGACCAAGGGCCTGACCAAGTTCAACCCGCTGACCGACTGGACCCAGGGCGATGTCTGGCACTACATCGCCAGCCACGGCGTGGACTACAACCCGCTGCACGACCAGTTCTATCCCAGCATCGGCTGCGCACCCTGCACGCGCGCGGTCAGCCTTGGCGAGGACTTCCGCGCCGGCCGCTGGTGGTGGGAGGATGAAGCGGCCAAGGAATGCGGCCTGCATGCCAAGAAGTGACGCCTGCAGGGTTTGACACCGATTTGATTGGAAACCAAGAAATGAATGCCCGTGTGGACACCTCCGTGCTGAGCCATCTCAGCAACCGCCACCTCGACGCCCTCGAAGAGGAAACCATCTTCGTGCTGCGCGAAGTGGCCGCCGCCTTCGAGCGCCCCACCCTGCTGTTTTCGGGCGGCAAGGACTCGCTGGTCATGCTGCGCTGCGCCGAAAAGGCCTTCGGCAAGGGCCGCATCCCCTACCCGCTGCTGATGATCGACACCGGCCACAACTTCCCGGAAGTGACCGATTTCCGCGACCTGCGTGCCAAGGAGCTCGGTGCCGAACTCATCGTGCGCAGCGTCGAGGACTCCATGGCACGCGGCACCGTGCGCCTGGCCCATCCGGGCGAAAGCCGCAACGTCCACCAGTCGGTAACGCTGCTGGAGGCCATCGATGAATTCCGCTTCGACGCCCTGATCGGCGGCGCGCGCCGCGACGAGGAAAAGGCCCGCGCCAAGGAACGCATCTTCAGCCACCGCGACAGCTTCGGCCAATGGCAGCCCAAGGCCCAGCGCCCCGAGCTGTGGACACTGTTCAACACGCGTCTGGCCCCCGGCGAGCACTTCCGCGTGTTCCCCATCAGCAACTGGACTGAACTCGATGTCTGGCAATACATCGAGCGCGAGCAGATCGCCCTGCCCAGCATCTACTACACGCACAAGCGCGAAGTGGTGGAGCGCCGCGGCCTGCTGGTGCCCGTGACCGAACTCACGCCCCCACGCGACGGCGAGGAAGTCGTGGTGCGCGACGTGCGCTTTCGCACCGTGGGCGACATCACCTGCACCTGCCCCGTGGAAAGCGAAGCCGCCACGGCAGCCGACATCGTGCTCGAAACCCTGGCCGCCGAAGTCAGCGAACGCGGCGCCACGCGCATGGACGACAAGACCAGCGACGCCTCCATGGAAAAGCGCAAGAAGGACGGATATTTCTGATGACCACCGCAAGCATTGCCGCCGACGCAGCCGTCGCGGATTCCACGGCCACCCAGGCCAGCCAGGCCACACAGCAGACCGCCGCCAACGCCTCGGCCTTGCGCTTCATCACCTGCGGCTCCGTCGATGACGGCAAGAGCACGCTGATCGGCCGCCTTTTGGTGGACACGCGCGCCGTGCTGCAGGACCAGCTGGCCGGCGTCACCAAGAGCGGCGAGACCGACCTGGCGCTGCTGACCGACGGCCTGTCGGCCGAGCGCGAGCAGGGCATCACCATCGACGTGGCCTACCGCTACTTCGCCACCGAAAGCCGCAAGTTCATCATCGGCGACGCGCCGGGCCATGAGCAGTACACGCGCAACATGGTCACCGCCGCCAGCAGCGCCGACGCCGCCGTGGTGCTGGTCGATGCCACCAAGCTCGACTGGAAGAACCCGCAGCTCACCCTGCTGCCGCAGACGCGCCGCCACAGCCTGCTGGCCCACCTGCTGCGCGTGCACTCGCTGGTGTTTGCCGTCAACAAGCTCGATGCCGTCGAAGACCCGCAACAGGCCTTCGTCCACATCCGCGGCGCGCTGGAGCGCTTCACGGCCGAGGCCGGCATCGCCTCCGCGGCCACCGTGCCCGTCTCGGCCCTCAAGGGCTTCAACGTGGTCAACGCCGAGCCCGGCTGGGCCGGCTACGACGGCCCCAGCCTGCTGCAGCTGCTGGAGCAGTTGCCCAACACGCCGACCGACACCGGCCTGGCGCTGGCCTTCCCCGTGCAGTGGGTGGAGAAATTCTCGTCCTCGGCCGATACCAGCCAGGGCCGCCGCGTGTTCTGGGGCCGCGTGGCCGCAGGCCGCGCACGCGTGGGCGACGCCGTGCAGATCCTGCCCAGCGGCCAGCAGGCCGTGATTGCCCAGGTGCTGGACCATGCCCGCGTTCCCGGCTCCATCGACGCAGGCCTGTCGGCCGGCATCACGCTGGACCGCGAGGTCGATGTCTCGCGCGGCGACTGGCTCGTCGCAGCCCCTGCGGCTGCAGCGGCCGCTGCCGATGACGACTTCGACGCCCAGGAAGCGCAGCCCGCATGGCCCAGCAAGCGCGAGTTGACTGCCACCGTGGCCTGGATGGACGAGCAGCCGCTGGTCCCCGGCCGCACCTACCTGGCGCTGCACGGCCACCGCTGGATCAAGGCCAAGGCCCGCCGCGTGGTGCACCGCCTGAACATCCACACGCTGGCCCAGGAAGAGGCCACCCAGCTGGAGCCCAACGCCATCGGCCGCGTGGAGCTGCTGCTGCAGGAAAGCATTCCCGCAGCGCCCTTCGCCCAGGCCCGCCAGTTGGGTGCGCTGATCCTCGTGGACACGGCCAGCCACGCTACCGCAGGCGCTGCACTGCTGGATTGAGCAACTGGACAGTCCCGCTTCGCGAGCCGGCACATGCCGGCTCGTGGGCTTTCGGAAAACCGCAGCAGTCCGCGCCAGAATCCTTGCCATGTGCGGGACTGGCTCCTGAAAAATTTTAGAATCCCGGGTTGATACCGACATTCACACTGCCATAAAAGACTCCCATGACTCACGTCGTCACCGAAAACTGCATCAAGTGCAAATACACAGATTGTGTGGATGTCTGCCCCGTGGACTGCTTCCGCGAAGGCCCCAACTTCCTCGTGATCGACCCTGACGAGTGCATCGATTGCGCCGTGTGCATTCCCGAATGCCCGGCCAATGCCATCTTTGCCGAGGAAGACGTCCCCGCCGACCAACTGGCCTTCATCAAGCTCAATGCCGAGCTGTCGCTGGAAAAGGGCTGGAAGAGCATCACCAAGCGCAAGGCCTCGCTGCCCGACGCCGACGACTGGAACGGCAAGCCCGGCAAGATCGACCAGCTCGAACGCTGAAGCCGCGCAGCCCATGCAAGACAGCTCCGGCACGCAACCGATCCAGACCGATGCCCTCGTCATAGGCGCGGGCCCGGCCGGCCTGTTCCAGGTGTTTCAGCTGGGCCTGCAAGGCATTCGCTGCCATGTCGTCGATGCCCTGCCCCATGTGGGCGGGCAGTGCGCGCAGCTGTACGGCGACAAGCCCATCTACGACATTCCCGGCATTCCGGTATGCACGGGCCATGAACTGGTCCAGCTGCTGCAGCGGCAGGTCGCGCCCATGGACGCGCAACTGCACCTTTCCCAGCAGGTCTCCCAGCTGCAGCGCATGGACGATGGCCGCTGGCTGGCGCAGACCTCGCAAGGCCTTGAACTGCACGCGCGCAGCGTCTTCATTGCGGCTGGCGTGGGGGCCTTTGTGCCCAAGGCGCTGAAGGTGCCCGGCGTGGAGCTGCTGGCTGCTGGCCAGCTTCACTACCATCCTGCCGATCTGGAAATGGTGCGCGGCCAGACCGCCATCGTCCACGGTGGCGACGAAGAGGCCGTGGCCGCGGCCATTGCCTGCGCCGACAGGGCCCAGGCCACCTACCTGCTCTACCGCCGCGACGCCTTCCAGGCTTCGGCCGCACTGCTGGAGCGCCTGCAGGAGTTGCGCGACAGCGGCGCCATCCGCGTGGTGATCGGCCAGATCACGCAACTGCATGCCGATGCAGGCCAACTGCGCGCCGTTCAATGGATGGATGGCGAAGGCCAGGAGCACGAACTGGCGGCGCAGCAACTGGTCGTCTGCCTGGGCATCTCCCCCCGCCTGGGCCCGGTCGCCGAATGGGGCCTGGCCATGGAACGCAAGCAGCTGCTGGTGAACCCTGCAACCCAGGCCACCGATGCGCCAGGCATCTATGCGATTGGCGACATCGTCAGCTACCCGGGCAAGCACAAGCTGATCCTGTGCGGCTTCCATGAAGCCACCATGGCGGCCTTTGCCGCCGCCGAGTATCTGCAGGGCGAAAAACCGCTGCTGCAGTACACGACGACCAGCGCACGTCTGCACGCCATCCTTGGCGTTTCCCACCCGCAGGCATGATTGCTCGTGGCCGCACCCCGGCGGCCCTACAGTTTGGCGCGGCAGTGTCGATAGAGTTGGCAGCGTCCACTCATGCACATCAAGCCTATGGTTGCCACACTCGAAGCCCCTCCCAGCACCGCGATCGCGCCACCGGCCGATCCGCGCAGCTTCACCTTCCAGATGCCGCTGTTTCGCCCCGGCACGCATGTCACGCAAAACGGCAAGGCCGAGAAGGTCAGCCACGTGATACTGCGCCGCCGCGAACTGATGGTCTACCTGGTCGGCCATGAAGACCCCGTCAGGCCTGAACGGCTGAGCATCACGCCTTCGATGTTCACCACACAGAGGCGCCCTGAAGCCCTGAGCTGGATCCTTTGAAAGAAACCGGGCCTGGGCCCGGTTTCATCGATCATCCAGGCTCAGGCCTCGTTGCGCCCGGCCATCTTCTGGCCCAGGCGCACGGGCGCAGCATGCGTCCACTGCCCGTTGAAGCGAAGCCCTGCCGATGCGGGGAACAGCATGACGACGGTGGAGCCCAGCTGGAAGCGCCCCATTTCCTCGCCCTGGCCCAGGACGATGGACTGGTCGTCATAGCGCCAGTCCTGGATGCGTCCAGGACGGGGCGGATTGACGATGCCGTGCCACACCGTTCCCATGCTGCCCACGATGGTGGCCCCCACCAGCACCAGCACCATGGGACCGTGGTCGGTATCGAAAACGCAGACCACGCGCTCGTTGCGCGCAAACAGGCCCGGCACGCCGCGCGCCGTGACCGGGTTGACCGAGAACAGTTCGCCCGGCACATAGATCATGCGCCGCAGCCGGCCTGCACAGGGCATGTGGATGCGGTGGTAGTCGCGCGGGCTCAGGTAAATGGTGGCGAAATGCCCGTTGTCGAATTGCCGCGCCAACTGCGCATCGCCGCCGACCAGCGCCGTGGCGCTGTAGCTGTGCCCCTTGGCCTGGAAGATCTGCTCGCCCTCGATGGCGCCGATCTGGCTGATGGCCCCATCCACCGGACAGACCCAGTCGGCCGAAGCCAGCGGCCGCACACCGGGCTTGAGCGCCCGCGTGAAGAACTCGTTGAAGCTGGCATAGGCCGCAGGATCGGAATCGGCCGCCTCCGACATGTCCACGCCATAGCGTGCAATGAAGCGCCGGATGACTGCCGTGGTCAGGTCGCCAGCACGCGCCTGGGCCAGGCGCCCCATGACGGCAGTCAGCGCCTGCTTGGGCAAAAGATACTGGGAGAGAACGGCAAGTCGATCAGACATCGAGGTTTTGCTATGAAAGTAATAGAAGTTGTGGGCGGATTCTAGCCAACCCACACCCCTCGCCCTCAACTCCTCCCGCCGCTTTCAGCACTTGTCACGCCCGCCTCGAAGCCAAGCGCACGCTTTCCGGAGGCCGCGGATGAAACGCAGATGACAAAGGCAGCACCGTTCCAGCAAAAATCCAACCTGTGTTTTGCGTGCGACGGCCGCATTGGGCCGCGCACGCACGGGAATGCAACGCTGTAGAATTGGGAGGTTTAGCTGTTGCCGGGCTTTGCCTTTGCGACACCATTGTGACCTGGCCTTCCGTTCGGTCTGCGCCTCTTGCGCAGAACATCCACTGCTTTTTCAGCCTCGGCCCACGTACCCCATGTTCTGTGGGCCAGGCAAGGCCTTCGTGGTTCCGACAAGTGAGTGCCGCAACCGACCCAGACCTGAGAGATTGAACACATGGCCAAAGAAGAACTGATTGAAATGCAGGGTTCCGTCACGGAAGTCCTGCCTGACTCTCGCTTTCGTGTGACGCTGGAAAACGGACACCAGCTGATCGCCTACACCGGCGGCAAGATGCGCAAGCACCACATCCGCATCCTGGCTGGCGACAAGGTATCGCTGGAGATGTCGCCCTACGACCTGACCAAGGGCCGCATCACCTTCCGCCACCTGGCCAACCGCGGCCCGGGACCTGGCTCGCGTTGAGCAAAAAATTCGCCCATTGCGAAAATACCCATTTTTTTGACGCTACAATAGCGTTTTAGTCGGAGCGTAGCGCAGCCTGGTAGCGCATCTGCTTTGGGAGCAGAGGGTCGCGAGTTCGAATCCCGCCGCTCCGACCAAATGATTCAAGCCCCTGGTTCGAAAGAGCCAGGGGCTTTTGTCTGTGCAGATCGCAAGTGTTCAACCGAGCGTCGCCAGCGCAGCGCCCGCAGCACGAGCACAAACCTTTCACACCCTTGCCTCCAAGACTGGCAACCAGCCAGCAGATCGGCCCATGCGACTTTGGGAAATGGCAGCAGCTTGCGTTGAGCCTGCTCCTACAGCCCCGCAAGCCGCGCCAGGCCAGACTGGGACTCCCAAATCAAGAAGGAGCTCCAATGAATTCCAACAGCCTTCAGCGCCGCACAACCCTGGCCCTCGTGATGTCCGCAGCACTGCTGGGTGCATGCGCCCAGACCCAGCCGGCGCCCAATGCGCCCGTCACTGCGGTCATGGGAACCGTTGACCTGAGGGAGCCCGCTCCGCTTGCGCCCGATGCCGTGCTGGTCGTCGAATTGCAGGACACCTCGCGCGCCGATGCTCCCGCCCCGGTGATATCCCAGCAGTCCATGCGGCTCGAAGGCCTCAAGCCGCCCTACAGCTTCAAGCTGCCCGTCGAGCCCAGCCGCCTGAATCCTGCCGCGCAATACACGGTCACCTCACGCATTACCCAGGGCAACCAACTCATCTTCATCAATGACACCGTCCACCCGGTGCTGACCCGTGGTGCAGGCTCGAAGGCCGACATGATGCTGGTGCGCGTCGCCCCCTGACCCCACGCTTTCAACAACCAAAGCCCGCAGGAACCCTGGCGGGCTTTGTCACGCAGGGCGCCAGACCGCCATCAAGGCATGCCGTTGGCGCCGTGCAGGCGAAAGCCCGGCCGCTCGCAAAGCCGTTCGTAGTAGGCGCGGACTGCAGGCAATTCAGGGCGCTCCATGGGCGCCGACATCCAGCGATGCGTGGACAGACCCAGCACGATATCGGCCAGGCTCAATTGCGTGCCAGCAGCAAAGGCGCCGGTGTGCGACAACTGGTCTTCCAGAATGCGCATGTGGCGATGCCAGTTCGCCATGCTGCCAGCCAGTTGCGCGGGGTCCTGATGCTCCGGACTTTTTCTCACCAATCCCATGAAGGCATAGCGCCAGGCATTGTTCAACTCGGTTGCCTGCCAGTCCATCCACTGCTCGACAAGCGCGCGTTCGGCGGGTGCTGAAGGCAGCAGGTCCTGCCGGTCATGGCGGGACGTCAGGTAGCGGCAGATGGCATTGGACTCCCACAGCACCAGCGGTCCATCAAGCAGCACCGGAACCATCGCATTCGGATTGAGCGCCAGAAATCCCGGCTCCTGCGTCGAACGATGGCCTGAACCCCATTCCTCCTGGTCGAAAGAAATTCCCAACTCCACGCAAAGCCACAGCACCTTGCGCACATTGATGGACGATGACTTGCCCAGAATCCTGATCATTCGCTGCCTTCTTCGGTTTCGGTGATTTGCAGACCTGCATTGTCCCGCGCCATCCGACAAGAAATGCGACCGAACCTCCACCGCTGCCGCATGATGCAGGCATGCCCCTGGAAAAGCTCCCATCACGCCCAAGCGCCTGCGGCCCCGCGCCCTCAGATGCCGACCTCTGGACTGCCTACATTGATGCAAGCGCCGTACCCAACCCCGGACGCATGGCCATGGGCGCCGTCATCACCGCACCCGACGGACGCCGCCACCTTCTGTCCGAGCCCTGCCCCGAGCGAGGCTGCAATAACGAAGCCGAACTGCGCGCCCTGATGGCCGCGCTGCAGGCCCTGCAAGCCCTGCAGGCGCGCCGCCTGAGCATCTTCACGGACAGCAGCATCCTGGTGGAGCAGTTGACTCCATCGCCACGCCCCATCAAGCCCATCGCGCGCCTGGCAGACCTCTTTGACGAGGCCCGCACCATGCTGACCGGGTTCGAGCACGTGCAACTGCGCTGGATACCCCGCCACCGCAACACCGAGGCCGACGCCTTGGCCAGGGAAGCTCTTTTGCAGGCGTGAATCCCGCTCCGCACCCACACCCACACCCACCCTTGCGCAGGGTCTCGACTCAGGCCGCCTGCTGCCTGTCCAGGCGCTTGAGGAACACCCCAATCTCCTTTACGACCTGGGCGTCCCCCTTCTGCTGCGCGCAGGCCAATCCCGTATTCCACGCCCGCCGCGCTCCAGCAGCGTCGCCCAGCGCCAGCAATGCCCGGCCCAGCAGCTTCCACGCCACCGAATAGCCGGGATCGAGTTCAGTGGCCCGCTCCAGGTGTGAATGAGCCACCCCAGGCGCCTCGTTTTCAAGATAGGTCTTGCCCAAGGTACAGCGCAGCAGGGCCGAGTCCTTGCCGGATGCGAGCAGGCCCTCAAGCCTTTGCGTCATTTCATTCATCTTCAAACCCCTTTCAGCGGCAACACAGGCCCATGGCTCCAGCGGCAAATTCTGCCTCTGCTATAATCCCGTGGTTGTCTGCGCAGGCAATGCTGTATCTCACGCCGGCGCGTCGTGCACTACGACGAAAAAAACAACGGTGACAGCCGCAGAGACGTTCTGCCGTAAAACGATGGTCGCGTAAGAGCCATCGTCCACATTCCCAGATAAAAGCCCGCTCCACAGCGGGCTTTTTGCATTGCACGGCGCATTTGGCTTGAGGCGGTTGCATCGGAGTACAAAAAAACAGCTTTACGGCTCAGATGCATGCAACTTCGGCTGCTTTGACCCCATCAAGCACCTTGTTTCAATTTACACTTGACAACCAGGAAGGACCGGAGACGCAGACGCAAGCGCTCTCATTCAAAACCCCTAGCATGTGTCCTTCCTGGATTGATCGCATGGAACGCTCCATTCAGCGCCCCGGCCGCCTCCGCAGCCGGGGCGTTTTTTCTTGAGCGGCACCACGTCAGATACCCGCCCAGCAGGCGAAAACCGCAAAACACAAGCTTTTTCTAATTCCAGAGAAGTTCTGGGTTTATTTGAGAATGATTCTTGTTTGCGTATATCATTCAACCCATGCTGCAGCATTCATGGTGTTGCAGCAGTTCAGTTTCATCGTGGGGCGACTCGTCAGGCCAGTTCAGCCTGCAGTCGTTTTTGCCAGCCAGCGGTATGCCGGTTAGCCAGGCTCTTTTTCAAGCACGATCGTTTCTGGATATCTCTCTCATTCCTTGCACCGAGACGGCGCCCGCAGCAGCAGACGCGCCACTTTCGCACCCAGCCCGGCCATCATCAAGCATCGGCCTGCGGCTGCACACCAAGATCCTCTCCCACCCATCCCTCTTGCACGCAGTCGGGCAAATGCCTGTCCGCAGTTTCCCCTGCCCCAAAGCAAAAAGCCCGGCCTACACGTGGTGCAGACCGGGCTTTCACGGCAGCATCAAGGTTTGCGGCGGCGCAGACGGATGGCCAGCCCACCCATCATCAGGCTCAGCAGCGCGACCGCCCACTCGCTCAGTGACGGAATCGCCGCCGGCGTACCGCCACCGACCGCTGCAGGCAGCACCAGGGCCGAAGGGTCTTCCACACGGCCATTGGCCAGAAGATCGTCATCGCCCAGGCCGCCATCGCGCAGCACGAAGGAGACGACGCGCCCCTGCAGCGTTGCAGGTATGCGGTACCAGTGCTGCGTGGTGTTATCTGCCGTGCGGCCCCACTTCCAGTATTCGGCACCACTGGGCAGATCGTTCGGATAGGTCAGCCTGACCGTCACGAGCGCACCCGCATCACAGCCATCGGTATTGAGCTTCAGCAGCCCGTGTGGCACCACCGCCCCAGGACGTGGAGTACCCGGTGCCGCCACGACCTGCGGCGGCTCGGCCAGGCGGCAGTTGGCGCCACCGCCCACGACCTCGCCCGCAACCGCAATCTGGCTTGCTCCGGTGATGTTGAATCGATTGGCCGGGTCCACTGCGCCCGCTGCGGTCGCCAGCAGCGGATAGGTGGCCGTCACAGCCGCATGGACACCATCGCTCACGCTCAGTTGCAGGCTGGCCGGGCCGGCTGCCGAAGCCATGTACATGGCGGCGCGCAATTGCTGCGACACCTGTTCGGGGCTGCCGCGCAGTTGTATGCCGGGCTGTGCAGCATCGGCATCCTCCAGGCCCAGCACCTGTCCGCCGCTGGCAACGATGGACAGTGTCACGACGGGGCTGTCGGCATCGGCCACCACCACGTCCGCCAGATCGGCCGCCTGTCCCACCACCACGGCCTGCGCATTGGCAGGCACGCCACTGAACGAGGGCGCCTGGCCACCGAAATTCAGCCCCAGGAGAATGGGGTTGTGGTCACTGGAACGATAGGCAGTGGGCGCATAGAAGCTGGCCTGCTGATCCAGCGACTTGAACTCGACGTTGTAGTCGAGCACCTCGGGCTCCTCGGCATTGATGGCCCACTTGACCGCACGCCCCACGCTGGGCTGCAGACTGGTGCTCACCAGCACATGGTCCAGCGAACCCCACATTCCGTCGAATGCATAGGACAGACCCTGGGAGACCTTGACATAGCCGCCGGACTCCAACGTGGTGATGGGGTCTTCCTTCGCATAGGCGTTGAAATCGCCCACCAGCACCACGTGGGGGCTGGTCGCGCCTGTGGGCCGGGTTGCCAGCCAGTTGCTCAGTTGCTGGGCCGTCTTCACGCGCGCCGCGTTGTTGGCGCCCTGGCCGTCGAGCACGTCCGCATTGCCCGCGCCCCCGAGCACGCTGCCCTTGGATTTGAAATGGTTCACCACCAGCGTGAACTGCTCCGTGCTGCCGCCCACGGCAAAGGTCTGCGCAATCGGCACCCGGGCTCCGCCGATGCTTCCGTTGAAGGCATCGTAGGTAGAGACATTGGGTGCCGCTGCGCTGCCCACCGGCGTGACGCGGTCGCTGCGATAGAGGATGGCCACGGTAATGGCATCCGTGCCCGCGCCTGGCACCGTGCCTGCAGCCTCACTGAAGGGTGCCTTGACCACCGCATACACGGCGCCGGCAGGCTTGTCGGCACTCGCGTTCAAGGCGTCGGCCAGATCCTGGATGGCGCTGCCCGGGCCAAAGCCATTGTTCTGCACCTCCATCAGGCCATACACATCGGCGCCCAGCCCCAGCAGATTGGCCACGATCTTGGCGCGCTGCCTGTCCAGCTCGGCAATGCTGTTGGCGCCGCGAATGCCCTGCTGGTTGCCCAGCGGCGTGTTGAACATCACCTGGGAAGAGCCGCTTGTGGCACCGGTGAGGTTGAAGAAATTGAGAACGTTGGCCGATGCGATCTTGAGCGTGGCCGCTCCCACGGCCTGCTGCAATTCAGCAGCTGAAGGTCGCGCGGCTCCCGTGAACTGCGGCGTCTGCGTGGGCTGCACGCGGTAGCTGGTCAGATAGGGCTCGCTGGCGGCAGCATCAAAGAACTGGTCGAGCACGCCGATGACGCGGTCCACGCCATCGCCAGCGCGCAGCGTGTTGGACGCCGACAGCGGCAGGCCGCCACGACCCGGCACGAACTCGGGATTCTGGGCCCCCGAGCGATCATCGAGAATGATCTGGCTGCGCTGCAGCGTCTGCACGTAGGCTGCATAGCCCGCCACGCTGGGAGCGTTGACTTCGGTGTACTGCGCCAACGGCGTATCGGCAGACAGCGTGACATTGCCGTAGCGGCCCAGCGTGCGGTTGTCGCTCACCACCAGCTTGCCGCCTGCGGTGGCGGATGCCACCTCCACACGCATGCCTTCCAGACGCTCCCATTGCCCCATGTCGCTGACAGGCAGTGCGATGCGCACCGGCTCCGGCAAGGCCGCCGCGCCGCGGACCACGAAGTCCGTGATGGCGCTGAGCTGGGTCTGATTGCGGAACTCGCTCACCGATGCGGAAATCTGCACCAGCTTGCCCACCGTGCTTTCATCCACGCCAGGATTGGCGTTGCCGTAGTAGACAAAGATGCCCTCCGAGGTAGCAGCATCGCCATCGGAGTCCGCCGCCTCTTCCTGCACGAAGAAGCCGCTCAGTCCAGGCATATAGGCCGTCACCACGGCACTCACCGTCACCTTCTGCCCCACCAGCGGAGACTGATCGCCAGAGCCCTGGACCGCAGAAATCCTGGTGACCGGCGGCTCGCCTCCTGTCGTGAAGCCCAGCGTCGTGCCGGTCCACGCATTGCCCGAGGTATCCAGCACCGGCTCGCCCACGGAAACCAGGCTATAGGGCGTATTGACCGCCAGCCGCACACCCGCGTTGAGCGTGATGGTCGAGCCACTGAATTTCACCTGCGCCGCATCGCCAGCCTGCAGCGTTGCCACCACCGTGGCGCCCTGGCGCAGTTCGAAGCTGCCGCTACCGGGCTTCACCGCCTCATCGAAACTCAGCTTGATTTCGGGATTCAGCGCCACCCCGGTTGCCGCCGCCGCGGGAATGCTTGCCTGCAGCGTGGGCGCCGTGGTGTCGGGCAGCGCCAGGGTGATGGAGACGTCATCAATGGCCAGGCCGTGGTCGTTGCCCACATCATTGAGCTCCACCCAACGCAGCCACAGCGTGGCACCTGGCGCCCAGCCCAGGCCGCGCAGATCACCGCCCACATTGTTCACCCGCCCGGCCACATTGCCGTCCACGGCGGCAGCAGTGCCGGTGGCAACAGGCGATTGCCAATTGAAGTTCGCGCCGGCAGGCAGCCATTCAGGCACGTCGGCAAAGGTGGCTCCCATGCCGTACTCCAGCACCATGGGCTGCCGTTCCGTATTGCCACCATTGCGCCATTGCTCGCCGTTGAATCGCAAGGTGATGCCATCGACCGAGCCACCCGTGTCATTGCGCACTGCCAGCGCAATCCAACCCGCTACAGCCCCCTGGGCCGGGCTGCCAAAGTAGGCCCCGCCTGATGCCACGCCACCCAAGGCACGGTCCGCGCTCAGCCCCAGGCTGTAGAAGCTGCCGGTGTTGGAGGCACCATTGCCAGCCACATAAGAGGTGATGGATGCCAGGCTCTTGTTGAAGAGAAACCAGCCCGGCAAGGTGCTGTTATTGGCCCAGGCCAGCCCCGCCCCGGACGCGGCCAGGGTGTCGAAATCCTGCGTGTAGGTGCCGTTGAAGGGAACCTGCGCCCATACCCCGGCAGACGCCGAAAGAAGCAGGCCCGCACCATACAGGCGCCAACGATGGCGCTGCAATGGCGCACTCATCGGATTGGCCGGGTTGAAAACAAATGGAATCAGCGTGGCAGCAATGGACATGGATGCGCAATAAAAAAACAATGCGCTCCCCCCCATGGTTGCGCAACTCCCGGTTTATCGCGCATGGAGATGACCAGCCTGTGACTCGGCAGATGCTCCCCCGTCCTACGTGCAGACTCGCCTCTCACCCATCGGCCGGCCTGCGCACGGCAGGCATCATCGCCATCAGTTTCTGCACCGTTTCATTGCCGGGTCTGGGGCATTTCCTCCTCCCTCCCTCTCATTCCCCCAGGAAGCTTTCAAAAAGCACCGGCTCTTTCTTCCCAGGCCAGCGCAAGCCGCTGGCCTTTTTCTTGGGCGCACCTCGTCGCCCCAACCATCCCCATCACCTGTTCTGAACGCGCTACGTCGCTGGTGAATGCTTCTGCATCCGCACACTCTTTTTCTTACTCATAACTTACAAAATATTCATGCCCGTGATATACACGCGCATCTCCCACTGAAAATCATCATTGCCATGACATCCGACTACAAGGCCCTGCTGCAACAAAAAGCCGAGCTTGAGAAAAAAATCGACGCACTCATCCAGCACGCGAAAACCGATGCGATCGCTGAAGCAAAGGCGATGGTGCAGCAATATGGCCTGACGAAGGAAGACGTCTTCCCCTCCGCCAAGAGCAAATCCGGCAAGCCCGGCAAGGCCGGCAAGCGCAGCGTGGGAGAGCCCAAATTCCGCAACCCTGAAACCGGCGCCACCTGGACAGGCCGCGGCAAGCCGCCCAAGTGGATAGAAGGCAAGGACCGCGCAAGCCTCGCCATCTGAGGGACGACACCGGGCGCTGGCCACGCCTCCAGTCGGCACCCCCTATTCCGCCGCGATGCCATACCATGCGATTTCCAACACAAGGAGGAAACGCACATGAGCAAACAGAGCACAGAAACCCTGTTGGCAGCAGAACTGGCTGACCACTTCATAGAAGTCATCCTGTCCAACAAACCAGAGCTGCTGGTCTCGGGCATCGGCGGGGTGGCAGACCTGCACCACATACAGCATGGCGCCAAGGCCCTGGCGCATTTCCGCCTCACGCTGATCCAGGAATTGTCGCAACAGCCCATGCCCGACATGGGCAGCAGCTGAATCAACCCTGGGCCAGCCTCCTTGCCGAGCCCGCTCCCGCAGCCCGTGCGAAATCCGTGCGATTCTGACGACACCGCAGGACAGTTGAAGGCAAAAAAAACCGCCACACGCTGAGGTCATCAGTGTGTGGCGGTGTCTTGGATGGTGGAGCTGGCGGGAATTGAACCCGCGTCCGCAAGCCTTCGCCGGGCAGATCTACATGTTTAGCGTTCTGTTTTGAGTCTCGCCTCCCAAGTCGCGCAGGCGCACGCTACCCGGGATGCCAGCTTCCTTGGATCTTGCCACGTACTAAGAAGCCCAGCACGCAGCCAGCTGATGTAAATTCCCTTGCAGCCGGGAGGTATTGCTACCCCCTTGCCCAGCCCATCAGCGTGCTGTTGCAAGGCTCACCGGATTTAAGCGGCGAGTGCGAAACGTTCGTCGTTTGCAGTTAGTTTTTTGAATGGAGATTTACGAGCGTCACTCAAGCTCGACATGCACCACACCGGTCCCGAACCCACGTCGAAACCAGGACAGCCCCAAGACTCCTATCTTAGCCTCTTTCCAGCAGTTTCAAGAGCTCCAGCGGAGAATAGATTTGCGCATCCGCCTGCCACTGCAGCGTATCGCCCGCTGCGCCGAGGTAGCCGTAGCAGGCCGCCACGGTCTTCATGCCTGCGGCCTTGCCTGCAACGATGTCGCGCTCATCATCACCCACATAGACAAAACTCTGCGGCGGCAGGCCGATACGCGCGGCAGCTTCCAGCAACGGCGCTGGATGGGGCTTTGCGTGGGGCGTGGTATCACCGCTGACGATGGCACCAGCGCTTGCGAAAAGCGGCATCTGCTGCGTCAGCGGATCGGTGAAACGCATGGATTTGTTGGTGACCACACCCCAGGGCATGGATGCCGCCTGGAGCTGTGCAATGAGCTCCGGGACACCATCGAACGCATAGGTGCGCTCGGTCATGCACTGCTCGTAGTTGCGGAAAAACTCCTCGCGCATCTCCGGAAACTCCGGCGAGTCGGGCGTGAGCCCGAAGCCCACTCCCAGCATCCCCCGTGCCCCGGCGCCCGCCATGGGCCGATACCGCTCATAGGGAAGCGACTGCAGGCCACGGTCAATGCGCATCCTGTCTGCGGCCGCACCCAGGTCGGGTGCACTGTCGATCAAGGTGCCGTCCAGGTCGAACAGAACAGCTCGGACTTCTTGCCACATGCGGCTCACCCTTCTGCCCGGCGCGTTGCCAGCATGTAGTTCACCGACGTGTCCGCGCTGAGCCAGTAGCGCCCGGTGATGGGGTTGTGCTGCAGACCCTTGCTGGCCTGCAGGTCAAGGCCAGCCTGACGGGCAAACATGGCGAGTTCGCTGGGCTGGATCAGCTTGGCGTACTCATGCGTCCCCTTGGGAATCATCTTGAGCAGGTACTCAGCCGCCACAATGGCCAGACCAAAGGCCTTGGCACTGCGGTTGATCGTGGAGAAGAACACCCAGCCCCCAGGCTTGACCAGCTCGGCGCAGGCCGAGACCACGGAAGCGGGATCGGGCACATGCTCGAGCATCTCCATGCAGGTCACCACGTCAAAGGAGCCCGGCTGCTCCTCGGCCAGACGTTCCACGCTGACTTCGTGGTAGTGGATGTTCGGAGTACCCGTTTCCAGCGCATGCAACTGGGCCACACGCAATGCCTTGGTGGCCAGGTCGATGCCCACCACCTCTCTCGCCCCCTTGCGGGCCATGGAATCGGCGAGGATGCCGCCACCGCAGCCGACATCAAGGACCCTGCGGCCCTTCAAGGGAGCTTGCGCATCAATCCAGTCCAGGCGCAACGGATTGATCTGATGCAAAGGTTTGAACTCACTTTCCGGGTCCCACCAGCGATGGGCCAGGCTGGAGAATTTCTCCAGCTCCGCCGGGTCGGCATTGACGTTGATTGCGTTGCTCATGGCTCGATTGTCGGTGATTGCGACGACCGTTCGGCCATAAAAAAAGCCCCGTTGCCGGGGCTTTTGCGGGAAGCAATCGAAAGATTACTGAGCGGCGCGGGTGCCGACCACTTCGATTTCCACGCGACGGTTCTTTGCGCGGCCTTCCTTGGTCTTGTTGTCGGCGATGGGCTGCTTTTCGCCCTTGCCTTCAGTGTAGACGCGGTTCTTTTCGATGCCCTTGGACACCAGGTAAGCCTTCACAGCTTCAGCGCGGCGAACCGACAGCTTCTGGTTGTAGGCGTCAGAGCCAACGGAGTCGGTGTGACCGACGGCGATGACCACTTCCAGGTTGATGCCCTTGACCTTGGAGGCCAGGTCATCCAGCTTGGCCTTGCCTTCGGGCTTCAGAACCGACTTGTCGAAGTCGAAGAAAGCGTCAGCAGAGAAGGTCACCTTGGAAGCCACGGCCGGAGCGGGAGCCGGTGCCGGAGCGGGAGCTGCCGGAGCGGGCGTTGCGGCAGGAGCCACAGCGGCTGCCACAGGCTTCAGGGCACCGTCGCAGTCAGCTGCTGCAGTGGCGGGCGTCCAGTTGGCATCGCGCCAGCACAGTTCGTTCGTGCCGTTCTTCCACACCAGTTCGCTGGTGCCGTTTTGCCAGTTGTCGATGGTCTTGCCACCGTCAGCAGCCTTCACTTGTGCGCCAGCAGCCGTTGCGAGGGCGGCAGAGGCAAACAACATCGCCACTTTGTTCAGTTTCTTCATGGTTCTCCTCTTGGGGAAAAAGCCGCAGCAGGGCTGCGAATCTGTGGACGTTATCAGTGACCATCACCAAAAACGTTGAATTGATTGTGCCATACGTCACAAGCAGACGGACCGCCAAGCGGGCGCCAACAAGTAGGACAGCGGCGGAATTCCAGGGTTATGTTGCTCGGCTGCTACACGTCATTCGACCTAAAATGGGCCTTTTCCCGCCGTCAGAGTATCGCCACACATGACCCAGTTTGCTAAAGAAACCCTGCCCATCAGCCTCGAAGAGGAGATGCGTCGCAGCTATCTCGATTACGCAATGAGCGTGATCGTGGGCCGGGCGCTGCCCGATGCGCGAGATGGTCTCAAGCCTGTGCATCGGCGCGTGCTGTTCGCCATGCACGAGCTCAACAACGACTGGAACCGGCCGTACAAGAAGTCGGCGCGTATCGTCGGCGACGTGATCGGCAAGTACCACCCGCACGGAGACAGCGCGGTGTACGACACCATCGTGCGCATGGCACAGGATTTCTCGCTGCGCCACATGCTGGTCGACGGGCAGGGCAACTTCGGTTCGGTGGACGGGGACAGCGCGGCGGCGATGCGTTACACCGAAATCCGCCTGTCCAAGATCTCCCACGAGATGCTGGGCGACATCGACAAGGAGACGGTGGACTACGGCCCGAACTACGACGGCAGCGAGCGCGAGCCGCTGGTGCTGCCTGCGCGGCTGCCCAACCTGCTGGTCAATGGTTCCTCGGGCATTGCCGTGGGCATGGCCACCAACATTCCTCCGCACAACCTCAACGAGGTGGTGGATGCCTGCCTGCACCTGCTGCAGACGCCTCAGGCCACCATCGACGAGCTGATGGAGATCATTCCCGCGCCTGACTTCCCCACGGCCGGCATCATCTATGGCATCAACGGTGTCAAGGAAGGCTACCGCACGGGTCGCGGACGCGTGGTGATGCGCGCCAAGTGCCACTTCGAGGACATCGATCGCGGCCAGCGCCAGGCCATCATCGTTGACGAGCTGCCCTACCAGGTCAACAAGAAGACGCTGCAGGAGCGCATGGCCGAGCTGGTGCACGAGAAGAAGATCGAAGGCATCAGCCACATCCAGGACGAGTCCGACAAGTCGGGCATGCGCCTGGTGATCGAGCTCAAGCGCGGCGAAGTGCCCGAGGTCGTGCTCAACAACCTGTACAAGCTGACCCAGCTGCAAGACACCTTCGGCATGAACATGGTGGCGCTGGTCGATGGCCAGCCCAAGCTGTGCAACCTGAAGGATCTGGTCGAGGTCTTCCTGCAGCACCGCCGCGAAGTGGTCACGCGCCGCACGGTGTATGAGCTGCGCAAGGCGCGCGAGCGCGGCCATGTGCTGGAAGGCCTGGCGGTCGCGCTGGCCAATATCGACGACTTCATCGCCATCATCCGCAACGCGCCGACGCCGCCTGTGGCCAAGGCCGAGCTGATGACGCGCAACTGGGACAGCAAGCTGGTGCGCGAGATGCTCACGCGCACCCGCACCGATGGCGGCGTGGTCAACGCCGACGACTACCGCCCCGACGGGCTGGAGCGCGAATTCGGCATGCAGGCCGATGGCCTGTACCGCCTGTCCGAAACCCAGGCCCAGGAAATCCTGCAGATGCGCCTGCAGCGCCTGACCGGCCTGGAGCAGGACAAGATCGTCGCCGAGTACAAGGACGTGATGTCCGTCATCGAGGACCTGCTGGACATCCTGTCCAAGCCCGAGCGCGTGTCGGCCATCATTGGCGACGAGCTCAAGCAGATCAAGGCCGAGTTCGGACAGAGCAAGGTCGGCGCCCGCCGCAGCACGGTCGAGTACAGCGCGCAGGACCTGTCCACCGAGGACCTGATCACGCCCACCGACATGGTGGTCACGCTCAGCCACACGGGCTACATCAAGAGCCAGCCGCTGTCCGAGTACCGCTCGCAAAAGCGCGGCGGACGCGGCAAGCAGGCCACGGCCACCAAGGAAGACGACTGGATCGATCAGCTGTTCATCGCCAACACGCACGACTACCTGCTGTGCTTCTCCAACCGCGGCCGCCTGTACTGGCTCAAGGTCTGGGAAGTGCCCGCAGGTTCGCGCGGCTCGCGCGGACGCCCCATCGTCAACATGTTCCCGCTGCAGGATGGCGAGAAGATCAACGTGGTGCTGCCGCTGACGGGCGAGTACCGCAGCTTCCCGGCCGACCACTATGTGTTCATGTCCACCAGCATGGGCACCGTGAAGAAGACGGCGCTGGACGAGTTCTCCAACCCGCGCAAGGCCGGCATCATCGCCGTGGGCCTGGACGAGGGCGACTTCCTGATCGGCGCAGCCCTGACCGACGGCAAGCATGACGTGATGCTGTTCAGCGACGGCGGCAAGGCCGTGCGCTTCGACGAGAACGACGTGCGTCCCATGGGCCGCAACGCGCGCGGCGTCAAGGGCATGAACCTGGAAGAAGGCCAGAGCGTGATCGCCATGCTGGTGGCCGAGGACGAGTCGCAAAGTGTGCTCACAGCCACCGAGAACGGCTACGGCAAGCGCACCTCCATCGTGGAGTACACGCGCCATGGCCGCGGCACCAAGGGCATGATTGCCATCCAGCAGTCCGAGCGCAACGGCAAGGTCGTCGCCGCCACCCTGGTGCATGCCGATGACGAAATCATGCTGATCACCGACACTGGCGTGCTGGTGCGTACCCGGGTCTCGGAAATCCGCGAACTGGGCCGCGCCACCCAGGGCGTGACGCTGATCTCCCTGGACGAAGGCGCCAAGCTCGGCGGCCTGCAGCGCATCGTTGAAAACGATGCCAACGAAGTCGAGGACGAGGCCACGGGCGAGGAGGCCACGGGCGGCGACGAAGCCGCTGCCGAAGGCACGGGCGAGCCCGCCTGATGACCCAGCCGCCGCTGGGGCTGCCTCCCGCACCGGGAGCGCAGCCCCAGCGGCGGCCCAGATTTTTGACAGTTGCAGGCACCGCCCGAACTGGCGCCTGCGCGTGACTTGACAGTGAACTCCATGAACCGCCCTTACAACTTCTCCGCCGGCCCCGCCGCCATTCCCGCCGAAGTGCTGCAGCAGGCAGCCGCCGAAATGCTCGACTGGCACGGGTCCGGCATGAGCGTGATGGAGATGAGCCACCGCGGCAAGGAGTTCATCTCCATCTATGAACAGGCCGAGGCCGACCTGCGCGAGCTGCTGGCCGTACCGCCCGAGTTCAAGATCCTGTTCATGCAGGGCGGCGGTCTGGCCGAGAACGCCATCGTTCCCCTGAACCTGTCGCGCGCCGGCACGGTGGACTTCGTGCTCAGCGGCAGCTGGAGCCAGAAGTCGGCCAAGGAAGCACGCAAGTACGTGGCCGACGCGCACATCGCGGCCAGCGGCGAGGACGGCAAGTTCACCGCCCTGCCCGCCCCCGAGAGCTGGCAACTGAGCCGCGGCGCCAGCTACGTGCACATCTGCAGCAACGAAACCATCCATGGCGTGGAGTTCCAGGAGCTGCCCGACCTGAAGGCGCTGGGCTGCGATGCTCCGCTGGTGGTTGATTTCTCCTCGCACGTGGCCTCGCGCCCCGTCGATTGGAGCCGCGTGGGCCTGGCGTTCGGCGGCGCGCAGAAGAACCTGGGCCCGGCCGGCCTGACCCTGGTCATCGTGCGCGAGGATCTGCTGGGCCACGCCCTGCCGGCCTGCCCTTCGGCCTTCGACTACAAGACCGTGGCCGACAACCAGTCGATGTACAACACGCCGCCGACCTGGGGCATCTACATCGCGGGCCTCACGTTCCAATGGATCAAGCGCCAGACCGAAGGCGGCCTGACCGGCGTGGCTGCCCTGGAGGCGCGCAACATCGCCAAGGCCGACCTGTTCTACCAGTACGTGGACCAGTCCTCGTTCTACGTGAACAAGGTCGCTGCCAATTGCCGCTCGCGCATGAACATCCCCTTCTTCCTGCGCGACGAATCGCGCAATGACGCCTTCCTGGCCGGAGCCCGGGAACGCGGCCTGCTGCAGCTCAAGGGCCACAAGTCCGTCGGCGGCATGCGTGCCAGCATCTACAACGCCATGCCCATCGCTGGCGTGCAGGCGCTGGTGGAGTACATGCGCGAATTCGAACAGCGCAACGCCTGACCGACCCACACTCCCGCCCATGAGCACCACACCCCAAGCCTCTCCCGATCTGGCGCATCTGCGCGTGCAGATCGACGATATCGACCAGCAACTGCTGGACCTGCTGAACCGACGTGCCCGCGTGGCAGAGCAGGTCGGCGAGGTCAAGAAGCGTGAAGGCACGCCCTTCTTCCGCCCGGACCGCGTGGCCCAGGTCATCCAGAAGATCGAGTCCGCCAATCCCGGCCCGCTCAAGAACGGCCATGTCTCGGCCATCTGGCGCGAGATCATGTCGGCCTGCCTGGCACTGGAGTCGCCCCAGCGCGTGGCCGTGCTGGGCCCGGCGGGCACGTTCTGCGAGGAAGCCGCCATCCAGTACTTCGGCGGCGCGGCCGATCTGATGTACTGCAACAGCTTCGACGAGGTGTTCCACGCCACGGCCGCAGGCAGCGCGCAGTACGGCGTGGTGGGCGTGGAGAACTCCAACGAAGGTGTGGTCACGCGCTCGCTGGACATGTTCCTGCACACGCCCTGCCACGTGGTGGGCGAGGTCAGCCTGCTGGTGCGCCACAACCTGCTTCGCAGCAGCAACACGACCGAGGGCATCGAGGTCGTGGCAGCCCATCCCCAGGCCCTGGCACAGTGCCAGGGCTGGCTGGCCAAGCACCTGCCGCATGCCGAGCGCCGCCCGGTGTCCAGCAATGCCGAAGGCGCTCGCCTGGCGGCGCTGCACCCCAACATCGCCGGCTTGGCCAGCGAACGCGCGGCCCAGCAATTCGGCCTGCATGTGGTGGCGCATGCCATCCAGGACGATGCCTACAACCGCACGCGCTTCGCCGTCATCTGCCTGCCGCACACGCTGGCCACGCCCTCGCCCAGCGGCCAGGATTGCACCAGCATCATCATCTCCGTGCCCAACCGCCCCGGCGCCGTGCATGACCTGCTGGTGCCGCTCAAGAGGCACGGCGTGTCGATGACGCGCTTCGAGTCGCGTCCCGCGCGCACCGGCCAGTGGGAGTACTACTTCTACATCGACCTCGAAGGCCACCCGGCACAGCCCAACGTGGCCAGCGCGCTGGAAGAGTTGCGCGGCCTGTGCGCCTTCTACAAGGTGCTGGGCACCTACCCGGTATCCAAGTGATGCAGCCCTTTGAACAACTGGGCCTGATCGGCTGCGGCCTCATGGGCGGCTCGTTCGCCCTGGCGCTCAAGCAGGCAGGGCTGGTCAAGCGCGTCGTGGGCTACAGCAAGTCGCCTTCGACGACCGAACGCGCTCGCCAGATGGGCGTCATCGATGTGGAGGCCCCCTCCGCCCTGCTGGCCGCCGCCGGTGCCGACCTGGTGCTGCTGGCCGTGCCCGTGGCGGCGACCGAGGCCACGCTCAAGTCCATCAAACACTTGGTCACGCCCGAGATGATGATCATGGACGTGGGCTCCACCAAGGTCGATGTGGTGCATGCCGCCCGCTCGGCCCTGCGCGACCAGCTCGGCTCCTTCGTGCCGGCCCACCCCATTGCAGGCAAGGAAGTCTCGGGCGTCGAGCACTCCGACCCCCAGCTGTACAAGGGCGCACAGGTCATCCTGACGCCCACCGAACGCACGCTGACCGACCACCTGCAAAAGGCCCGCTCCTTGTGGGAACTGCTGGGCTGCCGCGTGCGCGCCATGTCGCCCGAAGCCCACGACAGCGCCTTTGCCACGGTCAGCCACCTGCCGCATCTGCTGGCCTTCGCCATGATGCAAAGCGTGATCACCCAGCCCGACTCCGACGACGTGCTGTCCCTGGCCGGCCCCGGCTTCCGCGACTTCACGCGCATTGCCGCAGGCGATCCCAAGATGTGGCGTGATGTGCTGCTGGCCAACAGCGAGCAGGTTCTGGCACAGTCGCGCCAGTTCCAGCAGGCGCTGCAGCAACTCGAATCCCTGATCCAGGGCGGTGACGGACAAGGTCTTGAAGACCGCCTGACCCTGGCCAGCGCCGCGCGCGCCCATTGGCGCATGGGCGCTCCGCGCCGCTGACGCGCGACGCAGGGCAAGCGCCAGACGCAAGCCCGGCGCACCCAAAGCGCTCCTGTGCATTGCGGCCGGCGCGGCCGCAATGCCTCCCGACAGCCTGTTTGCCTCCGAATTGCCATGTTCAGTACCGCCTTTCTCGATATCCCCCCTCTTTCCCGCGCGCAGGGCACGGTGAGCCTGCCGGGCTCCAAGAGCATCTCGAACCGCGTGCTGCTGCTCGCGGCACTGAGCCAGGGCACGACCGTGGTCCACGACCTGCTTGACTCGGACGACACGCGCGTCATGCTCCGGGCCCTGCAGCAACTGGGCTGCACGGTGGAGCCCACGACCATCACCCTCGGCCAGCCCGTGCGCATCACCGGCCTGGGCGGCGTCCTGCCCTCTGGCGCCAGCGCCGAACTGTTCATGGGCAACGCCGGCACGGCCATGCGGCCGCTGACGGCAGCCCTGTCCGTGCTGGGCGGCGACTTCAAGCTCAGCGGCGTGCCGCGCATGCATGAGCGCCCCATCGGCGATCTGGTCGATGCGCTGCGCCAGCTCGGCTGCCGCATCGACTATCTGGGCAACGAGGGCTTTCCTCCGCTGCACATCCGCCAGCCCGATTTCTCGCAGTTGCCGCACAGCCCCATCCAGGTGCGTGGCGATGTCTCCAGCCAGTTCCTGACCTCGCTGCTGATGGCGCTGCCGCTGCTGGCCAACACGCGCGACATCACCATCGAAGTCGTGGGCGAGCTGATCTCCAAGCCCTACATCCACATCACGCTGGAATTGCTGGCCCGCTTCGGCATTGCCGTGCACAACGAGAACTGGCAGCGCTTCACCATCCCGGCCGGCAGCCGCTACAGCTCGCCGGGCGAGATCCATGTCGAGGCAGACGCCTCGTCGGCCAGCTACTTCATCGCACTGGGCGCCATCGCCTCGGACAGCGCCGAAGGCATCCGCATCCTCGGCGTGGGACTGGACTCCATCCAGGGCGATATCCGCTTTGTCGAGGCCGCGCGCGCCATGGGCGCCGAGGTGGAAGGTGGCCCCAACTGGCTACGCATCCGCCGTGGCGCATGGCCGCTCAAGGCCATCGACCTGGACTGCAACCACATCCCCGATGCCGCCATGACGCTGGCCGTCATGGCCCTGTATGCCGATGGCACGACCACGCTGCGCAACATCGCAAGCTGGCGCGTCAAGGAAACCGACCGCATCGCGGCCATGACCAAGGAGCTGCGCAAGCTGGGCGCCGACGTCGAGGAGGGTGCGGACTACATCCGCATCACGCCGCCCGCGTCCACCGCCGCATGGCGTGCGGCCAGCATCCACACCTATGACGACCACCGCGTGGCCATGTGCTTTTCGCTGGCGGCCTTCAATCCGGCCGCCCTGCCCGTGCGCATCGAAGACCCCAAGTGCGTTGCCAAGACCTTCCCCGACTACTTCGAGGCCCTGTTCTCGGTCTGCGAGACGGCCCGCGCGCGCATTCCCGTGATCTGCATCGATGGCCCCACGGCCTCGGGCAAGGGCACGATTGCCGCCGAGGTCGCCCAGGCTCTTGGCTACCACCTGCTGGACTCGGGCGCGCTGTACCGGCTCACGGGGCTGGCCGCATCGCGCGCCGGCCTGGTGCTGGATGAACCGCACGCCCAGCAGATCGCCGTGCTGGCGCGTGAGCTGCCCGTGCGCTTTGACGCCGAGCAGCGCATCTGGCTGGGTGACGAGGATGTCACCCTCATCCTGCGCAGCGAGGAGTCGGGCATGAACGCCTCGCGCGTCTCGGCCCTGCCTGCCGTGCGCGACGCACTGGTGGACCTGCAGCTGTCCTTCCAGCAGCTTCCGGGGCTGGTTGCCGATGGCCGCGACATGGGCACGGTGATCTTTCCCCATGCTCCCCTCAAGGTCTATTTGTCGGCCTCCGCCGCCTGTCGCGCCGAGCGCCGGCATAAGCAGTTGATTTCCAAAGGAATTGCCGCTAACATAAGCGCCCTTCGGGCTGACCTTGAAGCACGCGATGCGCGGGACATGAACCGCAGCGTCGCACCGCTCAAGCCCGCCCAGGATTCCATGCTGCTTGACAGCTCCGAACTCTCCATCGAAGAGGTGGCAGAGCAGGTGCTTTCGTGGTGGCAGGAACGCCAGCCGTTCGGCCGCGACTGATTGCCAGTTGCGCCGCACGTCGGCAAACCCGCCCTCCGGGCCCAGACATGGCGGCACCGCCCCATGTACGGCCCGAGGTCCATAGACTCCAACACAGTGGTTGAACCCACAACACCTCCGCAAACAGTCCTAGAAACGCCTGGCAATAGTGCCAGCGGAAACCTGCTTGCGGGCAAGGAAATACATGTCTGAATCTTTTGCCTCCCTGTTTGAAGAATCGCTGCAACGCACGGAAATGCGTCCTGGCGAGGTCATCACCGCTGAAGTCGTGCGCGTCGAGCACAACTTCGTCGTCGTGAACGCTGGCCTGAAGTCGGAAGCCTACGTGCCAATCGACGAATTCAAGAACGACCAGGGAGAAATCGAAGTCCAGGTGGGCGACTTTGTGTCGGTCGCCATCGGCTCGATCGAAAACGGCTACGGCGACACCATCCTGTCGCGCGACACCGCCAAGCGCCTGGCCTCGTGGCTGGCTCTGGAAAAGGCCCTGGAATCGGGCGAATTCGTGACCGGCACGACCTCCGGCAAGGTCAAGGGCGGCCTGACGGTGCTGGTCAACGGCATCCGCGCCTTCCTGCCCGGTTCGCTGATCGACACCCGTCCGATCAAGGACCTGACTCCGTACGAAAACAAGACGATGGAGTTCAAGGTCATCAAGCTGGACCGCAAGCGCAACAACGTGGTGCTGAGCCGCCGCGCCGTGGTCGAAGCCTCGATGGGCGAAGAGCGCGCCAAGCTGATGGAAACGCTGAAGGAAGGCGCCATCGTTCAAGGCGTGGTCAAGAACATCACCGAATACGGTGCGTTCGTGGACCTGGGCGGCATCGACGGCCTGCTGCACATCACCGACATGGCATGGCGCCGCGTGCGTCATCCCTCGGAAGTCGTGCAGGCTGGCCAGGAAATCACCGCCAAGATCCTCAAGTTCGACACCGAGAAGAACCGTGTCTCGCTGGGTCTGAAGCAAATGGGCGACGACCCGTGGATGGGCGTTTCGCGCCGCTACCCCTCGAGCACCCGCCTGTTCGGCAAGGTCACGAACATTGCCGACTACGGCGCGTTCGTCGAGCTGGAACCCGGCATCGAAGGCCTGGTGCACGTCTCCGAAATGGACTGGACCAACAAGAACATTGCTCCGACCAAGCTCGTTACCCTGGGTGACGAAGTCGAAGTCATGGTGCTGGAGATCGACGAAGACAAGCGTCGCATCTCGCTGGGCATGAAGCAGTGCAAGGCCAACCCCTGGCAAGAGTTCGCGCAGAACACCAAGCGCGGCGACCGCGTCAAGGGCCCGATCAAGTCGATCACCGACTTCGGCGTGTTCGTGGGTCTGGCTGCCGGTATCGACGGCCTGGTGCACCTGTCCGACCTGTCCTGGAACGAGCCCGGCGAAGCCGCCGTGCGCAACTACAAGAAGGGCCAGGAAGTCGAAGCCATCGTGCTGGCCGTGGACGTCGAGCGCGAGCGCATCTCCCTGGGCATCAAGCAGCTGGACAGCGATCCCTTCACGACCTTCGTGACCGTGAACGACAAGGGCCAGATCGTGTCGGGCAAGGTCAAGACGGTGGACGCACGTGGTGCTGAAATCGACTTGGGCGAAGACATCATCGGTTACCTGCGTGCTTCGGAAATCGCCGTGGACCGCGTGGAAGATGCCCGCTCGGTGCTGAAGGAAGGCGACGAGATCACCGCCGTGGTGGTCAATGTGGATCGCAAGACCCGCAACATCCAGCTGTCGATCAAGGCCAAGGACCAGGTCGACCAGCAAGAAGCCATGGCTTCCCTGTCCGCTCAGTCGGCCAAGGAAAACGCCGGCACGACCAGCCTGGGCGCCCTGCTGCGCGCCAAGCTGGACAACTCCGACAAGTAATCAGCAGCCAGTCTGCTGACCGCTGAAGGTCGGATGCGACGGGCGCCTCCGGGCGCCCGTCGCCATTTCAACCCCTGATTCCTATCCTTGATGACCCGATCCGATCTCGTCGAAGAACTCGCCGCCCGCTTTGGCCAACTGAGCCAGCGCGATGCCGAGCAGGCCGTCAAGACGATTCTTGACGCCGTCAGCGATGCCCTGGTGCGAGGCCATCGCATCGAAATCCGCGGCTTTGGCAGTTTCTCGGTCAACCATCGCCCGCCCCGCATGGGCCGCAATCCCCGCAGTGGCGAGGCCGTCCACATTCCGTCCAAGCGCGTGCCGCACTTCAAGCCCGGCAAGGCCCTGCGCGAAGCCGTGGACCTGCGCCCCGGTGCGGCCATCGATACAGACAACACAGGCTCCGGCACAGGCACCGGCCCTGCCGCCTGAAAGCGGGCTGACCGGCTGCGCGCGCCGCAGCCGCCCTCTCCGCCAGGCTCTAGAATCGTTCCCGTCACACAAGGGAACACATGAAGTACTTCCTGTGGCTGCTCAAGGCGGCCATTTTTTTTACGCTGTTCGCTTTCGCCCTGAACAACCAACAGGACGCGACGGTGCACTTCTTCTTCGGCACCTCCTGGACTGCGCCACTGGTACTGGTGGTGCTGGCCGCCTTCGCCCTGGGCCTGATCGTGGGCGTTCTGGGCATGGTGCCGCGCTGGCTCAAGCACCGCAACGCCGCGCGCTCGACCCAGGCCACGGTGCCTGCCGCGGCCGAGGCACCGGCAGCGGCCACGGCGCCCAAGCCCGCCCCATCCCCCATCCTGCCGGGCGACGTGCATGGAATTTGATCTGAGCTGGATATTGCTTGGGCTGCCCGTCGCCTTCGTGCTGGGCTGGCTGGCCTCGCGCTGGGACCTGAGGCAGATTCGCGCCGAAAACCGCCAGGCGCCCAAGGCCTATTTCAAGGGCCTGAACTTCCTGCTCAACGAGCAGCAGGACAAGGCCATCGACGCCTTCATCGAAGCCGTGCAGAACGACCCCGACACTTCGGAGCTGCACTTCGCGCTGGGCAACCTCTTCCGCCGCCGTGGCGAATACAACCGCGCTGTGCGCGTGCACGAACACCTGCTGTCGCGCGGCGACCTCAGCCGCGTGGACCGCGACCGCGCCCAGCACGCGCTGGCCCAGGACTTTCTGAAGGCAGGCCTGCTCGATCGTGCCGAGGACGCGCTGCGCCGCCTGGAAGGCACGGCCTTCGAGGCCGAAGCCCGCCTGGCCCTGCTGGCCATCTACGAACGCTCGCGCGACTGGACACAGGCCGCCGCCATTGCGCGCCGCATGCAGGAAGCCAACCAGGGCGACTTCAGCGGCCGCCTGGCCCACTACCTCTGCGAAGACGCCCAGGCCCTGTTGACCCAGGGCCAGCAGGCCGAGGCACTGCAGCGGCTGCAGCAGGCCATCACCACCGCCCCCCAGGCCGCACGCCCGCGCCTGGAGCACGCGCAGCTGCAGCACCGCATGGGGCAATCGGCCCAGGCCTTGCACACATTGGAAAGCCTGGCCGAGCAGTCCCCGGCCTCGCTGCCGCTGGCGGCTCAGCTGCTGGTGGACATTGCCGCCGCCACCGGCCAGCGCCAGCACATCCACCAACTGCTCAGCCAGCAGTACGAGCAGGCACCCTCGCTGGATCTGCTGCAGGCGCTGGTCGCGCTGGACGCTCAAATTGAAGAACAGAGCAACGATGGTGAAACCAGGGCACCGGGACGCGCACGCCTGGTCCAGCATCTGGACAGGGAGCCCTCCCTGGTGGCTGCCGCGCAGTGGCTGGCAGGCGAGAAGCTGGCCGAGGAGCAGTACCACCCGGCCGTGCAACGCGCGCTGGACCACGCGGCCAAGCCGCTGACCCGCTACCGCTGCGCGGCCTGCGGCTTCGAGGCACGCCAGCATTTCTGGCATTGCCCCGGCTGCCAGAGCTGGGACAGCTATCCGGCCCGGCGCGTCGAGGAGCTGTGATGCGGGGCAGGCGCGAGAGGCAGCTCCACCCCCTGCATCGCGTCACCCCCATTGGCAAACACCGCATGGACGGTGTATTTTCAGAGTATTCCTAGAAACCGCCTTGGCAGGCGCATGGCCATTGACTTTGCACACGTTCGGCCATGCCTGCACGGGCCTGCTGGCCCCCTTCACCGCCTAGCCGCACGCCAAGGCCCTGCATAAGATGCCTCTGGGTCGCAATGTTGCGGCCCTCAACATTTTGGGATCAGGAGGTTTGTATGTTCAGAAAACTGATGGCTGGCTTCATTGCACTGCTGTGGTCCGTGATGGCCCTGGCTGCCGTGGAGGTCAACAAGGCGAATGAAGCCGAACTGACATCCATCAAGGGCATTGGCCCGGCCATGTCGGCACGCATTCTAGAGGAGCGCAAATCCTCCGCCTTCAAGGACTGGCCCGATTTCATTGCCCGCGTCAAAGGCGTGGGCGAACCGACCGCCGCCAAGTTCTCGGGTGACGGCCTGACGGTCAATGGCACCAGCTACAAGGGCCAGGGAGCCAAGCCCGCTGCAAAGGATACGGCGGCCAAGGATGCCAAGGATGCCAAGGATACCAAGGACACGGCAGCCAAAGGCGCCAAGCCGACCAAGGACCAGGCCGCCAAACCGGCCACGCCGGCCAAGGCCGGCGCGGCCTCCTGAGTACGCCAACTGTCTCTATCCAACCCGCTTCGGCGGGTTTTTCATGCGTACTACCCTCGGGGTATGCGCGGCCATAGCCTGAAACATGCTCAGGTTTTCATAGCGAAGCAAAAAACCTTGCCCGTAAAATGAACCGCCCATGCCCCTGATCACCCTCATCCTCCTACCCTTCATCGGCAGCCTGATTGCCGCAATGCTGCCCGCCAATGCGCGCAATACGGAGTCAACGCTGGCCGGCGTCATTGCTCTGGGCTGCGCCATCCAGACGGCATTGCTGTTCCCCCAGATCGCCGATGGGGAGGTGCTGCGCCAGGAGATCGAGTGGCTGCCGGCACTGGGGCTGAATCTGGTGATCCGCATGGACGGCTTTGCCTGGATGTTCTGCATGCTGGTGCTGGGCATAGGCTCGCTGGTGGTGCTTTATGCGCGCTACTACATGTCGCCGGCCGATCCCGTGCCGCGCTTTTTCTCGTTTTTTCTGGCCTTCATGGGCGCGATGGCGGGCGTGGTGCTGTCGGGCAACATCATTCAGATTGCCTTCTTCTGGGAGCTGACCAGCCTCTTCTCCTTTCTTCTGATCGGATACTGGCACCATCGCAAGGATGCGCGCCGGGGCGCGCGCATGGCGCTGACGGTGACGGGAACGGGCGGCCTGGCCATGCTGGCCGGCATGCTGGTGCTGGGCCACATCGTGGGCAGCTATGACCTGGACAACGTGCTCATCGCCGGCCAGCAGGTGCGCGACCACCAGCTGTATCTGGTCGCCCTGGTGCTGATCCTGCTGGGCGCACTGACCAAGAGCGCGCAGTTCCCCTTCCACTTCTGGCTGCCGCACGCCATGGCCGCGCCCACGCCGGTGTCGGCCTACCTGCACTCCGCCACCATGGTCAAGGCGGGTGTGTTCCTGCTGGCGCGCATGTGGCCCGTGCTGGGTGACACCGATGCCTGGTTCTGGCTGGTGGGCGGAGCCGGCGCGGCAACGCTGCTCATCGGTGGCTATCTGGCCATGTTCCAGCACGATCTCAAGGGATTGCTGGCCTATTCGACGATTTCCCACCTGGGCCTGATCACGCTGCTGCTGGGCCTCAACAGCAAGCTGGCCGCCGTGGCTGCGGTGTTCCACATCATGAACCACGCGACCTTCAAGGCCTCGCTGTTCATGGCCGCAGGCATCGTTGACCATGAAAGCGGCACGCGCGATATCCGCCGCCTCTCGGGCCTGCGGCACATGATGCCCATCACGGCCACGCTGGCCTGCGTGGCCAGCGCGGCCATGGCGGGCGTGCCGCTGCTCAACGGCTTCCTGTCCAAGGAAATGTTCTTCGCCGAAACCGTCTACCTGGACGCTGCTCCCTGGGTGCGCACGGCCCTGCCCGTGGCCGCCACGGTGGCCGGCATGTTCAGCGTGGCCTATTCGCTGCGCTTCACCATCGACGTCTTCTTCGGCCCCAAGGCCACCGACCTGCCGCACGAGCCGCACGAGCCGCCGCACTGGATGCGCGTGCCCGTCGAATTGCTGGTGCTGGCCTGCCTGGTGGTGGGCATGCTGCCGGCATGGGCGGTGGGCAGCTTCCTTGCAGCGGCAGCCACGCCTGTGGTCGGCGGCGATCTGCCCGAGTACAGCCTGGCCATCTGGCACGGCTGGAACATGCCCTTGATCATGAGCCTGGTCGCCCTGATTGGCGGCATCCTGCTGTACATGCTGCTGCGCTGGCAGCGCCAGGCCGGCCATATCGATACCGCACCGCTGGTGGGCACGCTCAGCGGCCAGCGCATCTTCGAGAACCTGCTGGCCCGCCTGTCCCTGCTGGGCCGCTGGTCGCGCCGGCGCCTGTCCACCATGCGCCTGCAGTGGCAGATGCTGTGGCTGGTCTGCACCGCCGTGCTGGCGGGCGTTCTACCGCTGTGGCTGCAGGGCATCAAGCTGGGCGATCGGGGCATGCTGCCGCTGTCGCCCGCCTTCGTGCTGCTGTGGTCGGTGGGCATTCTCTGCGCCCTGGGCACGGCCTGGAAGGCCAAGTACCACCGGCTGACCGCGCTGATCATGCTGGGCGGTGCCGGCCTGTGCACCTGCCTGACCTTCCTGTGGTTCTCGGCACCCGATCTGGCGCTGACCCAGCTGGTGGTCGAGGTCGCCACCACGGTGCTGATGCTGCTGGGCCTGCGCTGGATGCCCAAGCGCGACAAGAGCCTGCACATTCCCGTGCTGTCCGCCGAGCTGCGTGCGCGCTCGCGCCGCATGCGCGACCTGCTGCTGTCGCTGGTGGCCGGGGGCGGCATGGCCTGGCTGGCCTTCGCCATGATGAGCCGCCCCTTCTATGACGGCGCCTCCACCTTCTTCCTCGAACATGCGCTCAGCGACGGCGGCGGCACCAATGTGGTCAACGTCATGCTGGTGGACTTCCGTGGCTTCGACACCTTCGGCGAAATCGTGGTGCTGGGCATCGTGGCCCTGGTGGTCTATGCCCTGCTGCGGCGCTTTCGCCCAGCCCGCGAGACGCTGGACCTGCCCGAACAGCAGCGCTACGTGCCAGGCGACCTGCAGACCGATCTGTTCAATCCGCGCAATGCCGGCGATACAGCCGTGGGCTACCTGATGGTGCCCGCCGTGCTGGTCCGCCTGCTGCTGCCTTTCGCGGCCCTGGTCTCGGTCTACATCTTCATGCGCGGCCACAACGAACCCGGAGGCGGCTTCGTCGCCGGCCTGGTGTTCTCGGTCGCCTTGCTGATGCAGTACATCATCTCCGGCACGCAGTGGGTCGAGGCCCACTTGCCGATCTTCCCGCGCCGATGGATCGGTGTCGGCCTGCTGTTCGCACTGGGTACCGGCATGGGCTCCATCGTGGCCGGCTATCCCTTCCTCACCAGCCACACCTTCCATATGACCCTGCCAGTCGTCGGCGACGTGCATCTCGCCAGCGCCCTGTTCTTCGACATCGGTGTGTTCTCGCTGGTGGTGGGCGCGACCATGCTCATTCTGACGGCCATCGCCCACCAATCGGTGCGCAGCCACCGCTACCACGCCCGCCTGCTGGAGGAGCAGCAACAACAGGCCGAGGAGGCCGAAGCCGCCGTGCAGCAGGCCACCGCCGCAGCCCTGGCGCGAGGAGGTTTCTGATGGAAGTCGTGCTTGCCATTGCCATCGGCGTACTGACCGGCTCGGGCGTGTGGCTGCTGCTGCGCCCACGCACCTACCAGGTCATCATGGGGCTGGCCCTGCTGTCGTATGCAGTCAACCTGTTCATCTTCAGCATGGGCCGCCAGGGCCTGGCCATTGACAAGGAGCCCGTGCTGCGGGCCGGCGTACCGCAGGATCTCGCGCACTATGCCGATCCCATGCCCCAGGCGCTGGTGCTCACGGCCATCGTGATCGGCTTTGCCATGACGGCGCTGTTCCTCGTGGTGTTGCTGGCCTCGCGCGGCACCACCGCCACCGACCATGTGGACGGAGCCCATTCCCGCACCGAGCAGGAGATGCCATGAACGAGCTGACTGCCCGTCTCATGCCGCACCTGATGCTGGCGCCCATCGTGCTGCCCATGCTCTCGGCAGCGCTGATGCTGCTGCTGCGCGAGGAGCGCCAGCGCGTGAAGTTCGCCCTCGGCCTGGTGTCTACCGTGCTGGGCCTGGGCGTGGCCGTGCTGCTGATGCTGTGGACCGACCAGGCCGGCGCACCCGTCAACCTGGGCGTCTACATGCCGGGCAACTGGCCCATGCCCTTCGGCATTTCGCTGGCGCTGGACCGCCTGACCGGCATGATGCTGGTGCTGACCTACACGGTGGCCCTGGCCTCGCTGATCTTCTCCAGCGCCCGCTGGCACCGCGCGGGGATGCACTTTCACTCGCTGTTCCAGTTCCAGCTGATGGGCCTGAGCGGCGCCTTCCTCACGGCGGACCTGTTCAACCTGTTCGTGTTCTTCGAGATCATGCTCGCGGCCTCTTACGGCCTGTTGCTGCATGGCTCGGGCCGGGCTCGCATCCAGGCGGGCCTGCACTACATCGCCATCAACCTGGCCGCCTCGTCGCTGTTCCTCATCGGCGTGTCCATGCTCTACGGCCTGACCGGCACGCTGAACATGGCCGACCTGGCGCGCGCCATTCCCCAGATCAGCAGTGCCGACCGCGGGCTGCTGCATTCGGCAGCGGCCATCCTGGGCATCGCCTTCCTGACCAAGGCGGCCATGTGGCCGCTGAACTTCTGGCTGGTGCCGGCCTACAGCGCGGCCACCGCGCCCGTCGGTGCCGTGTTCGCGCTCATGACCAAGGTGGGCGTCTACGTGGTGCTGCGGCTGTGGACGCTGCTGTTCAGTTCCGAGGCCGGCTCCTCCGCCCTGTTCGGCAGCACCTGGCTGATCGTCGGCGGCATGCTGACCATGGCCTTCGGCGGCCTGGGCATGCTGGGCTCGCAGCGCCTGACGCATATCGCGGGCTTTGCGGCCATCCTGTCGTCAGGCACCCTGCTGGCTGCCACGGGCTTTGGCCAGAATGCACTGACGGCGGGGCTGCTGTACTACCTGCCCAGCTCCACCCTGGCCGTGAGCGCGCTCTTCCTGATTGCCGACGTGGTGGACCGCTGGCGCGTGGACGACGACGCGGGCGAGCCCTATGAAGACGATGAGGCGCCCTTCCTCAACGCCGAGCTGCTTCCCACCGAAGGGTTCAACCTCGACGAATCCGAAGAGGTGCTGATCGGCCGCGCCATTCCCGCCGCAGCCGCCTTCATCGGCCTGAGCTTCATGCTGGCCACCCTGGTGGTTACCGGCCTGCCCCCGCTGTCGGGCTTCGTGGGCAAGTTCGCCATGCTGTCTGCCCTGCTCAACCCGCTGGGCCTGGGCAACTCCAGTGGCTTCCAGGCCGGCTGGGCCGGCTGGGTGCTGGTGGCGCTGATGATCATCACCGGGCTGCTGGCCCTGCTGTCGCTGGTGCGCGCCGGCATACGCCACTTCTGGGCGACCGAGGAGCAGAACTCCCCCTCGCTGCGCGTGGTCGAAGGCCTGCCCATCGCCTTGCTGCTGGCCTGCTGCGTAGCACTGACGATGCGCGGCGGCGAACTGATGGGCTACACACAGCGCGCAGCCGATGCGCTGCTGGCGCCCGATGTCTATGTGCGCTCCGTCATGGGCACGCAGCCCGAGCCCAGCCCGGCAGAAAAGAAGGCTCGCCTGGAAGCCGGCCCTGAAGGCGCGGCACGCGCCGCGGCCCAGGCCAGTGGCGCGCCCATACCCGCAGGCATAGGCGATGCAGGCACGACGGCGGGCAAGGAGGATTCCCGATGATGAAAACCCTGCTGCCCGCGCCGCTGCTGTCGGTGGCGCTGTTCCTGCTGTGGCTGCTGCTCAACCGTTCGTTCAGCAGCGGACAGATCCTGCTCGGTGCATTGCTGGGCCTGCTGCTGCCGCTGCTGCTGCGCGGCCTGCGCCCCTTGCCCGTGCGGGTGCGCCATCCGCTGACCATCCTGCGCCTGGCGCTGCGCGTGGTCTGGGACACCTCGTTGTCCAACTTCAACGTCGTGCGGTTCATGCTGTTTCCGGGCATGCGCAAGCACCCGGCCAACTTCGTGCGCATCCCGCTGGAACTGCGCGACCCCAACGGTCTGGCCGTGCTCGCCATGATCGTGTGCATCACGCCCGGCACGGCCTGGGCCGAGATCTCGCGCGACCGCTCGCAGCTCATGCTGCATGTGCTGGAGGTCGATGATCCCGAGGAGATCGTCCAGCACGTCAAGCGTTGCTATGAGCGCCCCCTGATGGAGATTTTCGAATGATGCCCTGGTTCCACTGGACTTTGATGTTCGCGCTGGGCCTGCTGGTCGCGGCCATGGGCTGCGCCGTGCTGCGCCTGCTCAAGGGCCCGCACGCCCAGGACCGCGTGCTGGCGCTGGACTGCATGTACCTCAACGGCATGCTGGCCATGCTGCTCATGGGCATCATCTACGACAGCACAAGCTACTTCGAGGCGGCCTTGCTGGTCGCGCTGTTCGGCTGCGTGGGCTCCACCGCCATGGCCAAGTTCCTGCTGCGCGGCGAGGTGATCGAATGACGCCGGAGACCACACTGCCGCTGTGGTGCCAGATCCTGGTTGCCGCGCTGGCGCTGGGCGGCGCCATCATCGCCTTCCTGGGCTCCATGGGACTGTGGCGGCTGGGCAGCTATTTCGAGCGCGTGCATGCGCCCTCCATCATCGCCACCATGGGCTGCTGGCTGATCATGCATGCCACCTGGATCTACTTTTCCGTCAGCGGCCAGAGCCTGGCCGTGCATGCGCTGCTGATTGCGGTCTTCATTTCCGTGACCGTGCCCATCACCACCATCTTCCTGATGCGCGCAGCCCTGTTCCGCGCGCGCCGTGCGGGCCAGGACGTGCCGCCGCCGCTGAGCACCGTCGTGCGCAACGAACCGGCCGAGCACCCGGACGTCTGAAATCGCTTGCGGCGCCTGAAAATGCCCGCCCATTGCCGGTGGCGGGCCCCAGGCCCAAGCCCTGCCCAACTGCTCAGCATACGAATCTGCCACCGGCCCCGTCAATGCGCAAAGCAACGGATACGCGAGCCCCGCGGCTATGAGTTTGTGAGCGTATAGTGCAGTCATCATCTGCGCTGGCAACGCATTTGATGGAACGGCCACAGGCGTGGCCGCCCTGGGTTTTTCTGTGTACGAGGGTTCATGCAAATCTCTTCCCCCCTGACCGATACCGATCTGGCCAACGGCTGGTCGGCCCTTCACAACCAGGCGCACAACGGCATGGCATTGCAGCAGAATTCCAATCGCCTCGCCTTCGCGGACCCGGAATTCATGTTCCGCCGCGAGACCCGCGGCATCCGCATGCAGCTGGAGCTGCTCAAGCCCGACCTGGCGCAGATCGAACGCGGCATAGAAAACACCGTCGTGGTCTATGGCAGCGCGCGCTTCGTGGACCTGGAGCAGGCCGAGCAGCAACTGGCCGACGCGCAGGCCAGCGGCGATGCACAGCGCATTGCAGTGGCCGAGCGCGCCGTGCGCAACGCCCACCGCTACGAGCAGGCCCGCGCCTTCACGCGCATCGTGGCTGCCGACAGCCTGAACCAGCCGCCCGAGGAGCGCCTCTACATCTGCACCGGCGGCGGCCCCGGCATCATGGAGGCGGCCAACCGTGGCGCCCATGATGTGGGCGCACCCAGCATCGGCCTGAACATCGAGCTGCCGCACGAGCAAAACGGCAACCGCTTCATCTCGCCGGACCTGAGCTTCAAGTTCCACTACTTCGCCTTGCGCAAGATGCATTTCATGATGCGCGCCAAGGCCCTGGTGGCCTTCCCCGGCGGCTTCGGCACACTGGACGAGCTGTTCGAGGTGCTGACCCTGATGCAGACCGGCAAGACGCATTCCGTGCCCGTGATCCTTTTTGGCACCGAGTTCTGGAAGCGGCTGCTCAACATCGACCTGATGATCGAGGAAGGCACGATCTCGCCCAAGGACCTGCAGCTGTTCCGCTATACCGATGATCCGGTGGAGGCCTGGGCGCTGATCAAGCAGTTCCACGCTGGCGGCTGGTAAGCCGCAGCGGCCGGCAGGCCGCCACCGCATCGCAAGGCGATCTGCGCACCAAGGCGCAGGTCGCCTTTTTCATTCCGGCTTGCGCGGCGGCAGCCCCATGAACCAAGCCGTGCGGATGCCCGAGGCCACGGCCGCGCCCACCACCCAGAACAGCGCAGACACGCCGATCAGCGCCCCCGCCGAGCCGAACAGCACGGGCATGGCCACGCTGGAGGCATTGATGGCCATGAGCCGCAGGCCCAGCGCCTCGCCATGGCGGTGCTCGGGCGTGATCTGGTGCAGCATGCTCATGACCATGGGCTGCACCGAGCCCAGCGAAAAGCCCAGCAGCACCGAGCACACGCCCATGGTCAGTGCCGAGTCCATGAAGGGGTACAGCGCAAAGACGAAGGCGGTGATGGCCATGGCACCGGAGATCACGGCGCCTTCGCGCAGGCGCTCGGCCACCAGCGGCATGGCCAGGCGGATGGCGGCGGCCGCCACGGCAAAAATGCCCAGCAGCGTGCCGATGACCGAGGCGCTCAACCCCTTCTCATGGCCCAGCAGCGGCAGCACGAAGGTGTGCACATCCCAGCACGCCGACTGCAGCCAGTTGACCAGCAGCAGGTTGCGGAAGTTGCGGTCGCGCAGCAGGTCCCAGGCATGCTGCTTGGGGCCGCCGATGGGCGCACGCACGGGTGGCAGCTCCTGCGTGTGGCGCACCCAGCTCCAGGCCAGCACGGGCACCAGGGCCAGCAGGCCGAAGGCGACGCGGTAGCCCATGGTGCTGCCCTCGCCGCCAAAATTCGCGTGATCGATCAGCAGCCCCGTGCTGAAAGGCCCGATGAAGTTGGAGATGGCCGGACCTATGGCCAGCCAGCTGAACACCTTCTTGAGCGCCAACGCATCGTGGGTGACCCGCCCTGCATGGCGCTGCACGGCAATCACCACCGCGCCGCTGGCACCGCCCGTCAGCAGCGCCACCAGGCACAGCACGGGATAGACCGGAAACGCCAGCGCCAGCGCACAGCCGCCGCTGGCCGCCAGCATGGAGAGGAAAAACGGCTTGCGAAAACCATGCTTGTCCGCAAAGCGCCCGGCCGGCAGCGCCAGGAACACCTGGGTCAGCGCAAACAGCGCCAGCAAGATCCCCACGGCCGCCGCGCTGTAGCCCTGCTGCAGCGCCAGCAAAGGCGCGGCCAGCCGCATGCCGGCCATGGTGGCGTGCACGCTGACCTGGGCCATGATGACTTTGAACAGCGCCAGATTCATCTCAGTCCTGCTCCGACCCTGGCTCCATGCCTGCCGCCGTGTCCTTGTCGTCCGGCAGACCGGGCAGCCCTGCGCTCGAGGCCGGCGCGGGCAGCTCCTGCACATCGCGCAATTGCCGCTGGATGGCGCGCGTGCGCACACCCACCTGCTCGAAGCGCTTGGCGGCGGCATCGATGGATTTGCGCGTGGCATCCACCACTTCGCCGAACTTGGCGAACTCGGTCTTGACCTGGCCCAGCACGGCCCAAACCTCGGACGATCGCTTTTCGATGGCCAGCGTCTTGAAGCCCATCTGCAGGCTGCTGAGCATGGCCGCCAGGTTGGCCGGGCCGGTGACCATCACGCGGCAGCCGTTCTGTACGGCCTCGACCAGGCCGGGGCGGCGCATGACCTCGGCAAACAGGCCTTCCGTGGGCAGGTAGAGCACGGCAAAGTCCGTGGTGTGGGGCGGGCTCACATACTTGCCATGGATCTTGCGGGCCTCGAACTTGATCGATGCCTCGAAGGCATTGCCGGCCGAGGCAATGGCGGCCTTGTCGGCCGCATCCTGGGCGTCGAGCAGGCGCTGGTATTGCTCGACCGGGTACTTGGCATCGATGGGCAGCCAGACCGGCGTCTCGTCGCTGCGCCCGGGCAGGCGGATGGCGAACTCCACCATATCGTCGCTGCCGGGCACGGTCTTGACGTTGCGCGCGTACTGCTCGGGTGTGAGCACGTTCTCGATGATGGCGCCCAGCTGCAGCTCGCCCCAGGTGCCGCGCGTCTTCACATTGGTCATCACGCGCTTGAGGTCGCCCACGCTGCCGGCCAGTGTCTGCATCTCCCCCAGGCCCTTGTGCACCTGCTCCAGCCGGTCGCTGACCAGCTTGAACGATTCGCCCAGGCGCTGCTCCAGCGTGGCATGCAGCTTCTCGTCCACCGTGCGCCGCATCTCCTCCAGCCGCGCCGCGTTGTCCGACTGGATGGTGGCAAGGCGCTCGTTGAGCGTGCCGCGCAGCTGCTCGGCATGGACCTGGCTGGATTGCGCCAGCCCGCCCAGCTGCTGCTGGATGTCGGTCTTGAGGGAGTCCAGCGTGCTGCGCGTGGTCTGCGCCAGCGCCTCGAAACGCTCCTGCACATGGGCGTTGAAGCGCTGCGTGCTTTCGCCCTGGGCCTCGCGGGCCTGGGCGCTGTCGGCGGCCAGGCGCATCGTGAGCCGGCCCAGCTCCATGCGAAAGGCCGCCAGCGCCTCGCCCTGCTCGCGCCGCGCCGCCTGGGCATCGAGCTGGGCCTGGGCCAGATGGGCCTGCAGTTGCTGCGATACGCGGTCCAGACCGCCGTCGCTCTTGGCCACGGCCATCTGCGTGGCCTGGGCGCCGCGCTCGAGCTGCTGCAGCCGCACATCCAGCATCTGCAGCGCCTGCAGCAACTGCTGCGGCGCCACCCCGTCATCGCGCTGCGCCGAGCGCCTGCACAGCAGCCAGATCACGGCCGCCTGCCCCAACAGCAGCACGGCCCATGCCGCCCACCACACTCCGGATATCTGGGTCAAGATCTTGCTTCAGCTCCATGCAGCGGGAAACGGCCAGGGCCTGCCTTCCCGCGATTGTCGGAATACGGCACTCAGGCCCTGGCGCGCGCGCCTGCGGCCGCCGCCTCGGGCTGGTTGACGGGCGTGCGCGGGCCCTTGCCGCTCAGAAAGTCGATCAGGTTGTCAGCTGCCAGCTCGGCCATGGCGCTGCGCGTGCCCATGGTGGCGCTGGCGATGTGCGGGGTCAGCACGACATTGGGCACGGTCAGCAGGTCGGGATGGACCGAGGGCTCGCCCTCGAACACGTCCAGGCCGGCGGCGGCAATGGTCCTGTCGCGCAGCGCCCTGGCCAGCGCCGCGTCATCGACGATGCCGCCACGCGCGATGTTGATCAGCGTGGCCGTGGGCTTCATCCTTGCGATTTCGGCCGCGCCTATGGTGTGGTGGTTTTCCTTGGTGTAGGGCAGCACCAGCACCACATGGTCGGCCATGGCCAGCAGCTCGTCCTTGCCCAGGTAGCCGGCCTTGCATTCGGCTTCCAGCTCGGGCGACAGGCGCGAGCGGTTGTGATAGACCACCTTCATGCCGAAGCCATGCGCACCGCGCCGGGCAATGCCCTGGCCGATGCGGCCCATGCCGATGATGCCCAGCGTGCTGCCGTGCACTTCCGAGCCGGCGAACAGGTCGTAGCGCCAGGAGTTCCACTTTCCGGCGCGCAGGTAGTGCTCGCTCTCGGTCACGCGGCGGGCCGTGGCCATGAGCAGGGCGAAGCCGAAGTCGGCCGTGGTCTCGGTCAGCACGTCGGGCGCGTTCGTGCCCTGCACGCCCGCAGCCGTCATCGCGGGCACGTCGAAGTTGTTGTAGCCCACGGCCATGTTGGCCACGACCTTCAGGCGCGGGCAGACCGCCAGCAGTGCCGCATCGATGGTCTGCGAGCCGGTGGTCAGGACGCCGTCCTTGTCCTGCAGATGCGCGGCCAGCTCCTGCGGGCTCCAGACCACGTCGTCCTGGTTGGACTCGACCTCGAAGTGCTGCTCCAGCTTGCGCACCACCTCGGGCGGGATGGCGCGGGCGATCAGGATGCGGGGTTTGCTTGCCATGTCTGTCTCTTTCCTTGTCTTGGCGGGAGGCGGTTCTTCAGCGGAACCAGATGAAGCTCATCAATACGAACAGCGGCACCAGAATGCCCAGCGACCAGGCCATGTAGCCGAAGAAGCTGGGCATCTTCACGCCGCGCTCCTCGGCAATGGCCTTGACCATCAGATTGGGCGCGTTGCCGATATAGGTGTTGGCACCCATGAACACCGCGCCCGCGGAGATGGCCGCCAGCGTGGAGGCCATCGTGGTCATCAGCTGCGCGGCGTCGCCCCCTGCGGTATTGAAGAACACCAGGTAGGTCGGCGCGTTGTCGAGGAAGGAGGACAGCAGGCCCGTGGCCCAGAAGTACATCAGCGGATCGGGCGTGCCGTCGGCGCGCGTGACGGCGCCCACGATGGCGCCGAACGGCCCGCCCGTGCCCGCCTTGAGCATGGCGATCACGGGGATGATGGTCAGGAAGATGCCCGCGAACAGCTTGGCCACTTCCTGCATGGGCCCCCAGCCGAATTCGTTGGCCTGGTGCACGCTGCGCGGCGTGAGCCGCAGGGACAGCAGCGCCACCACGATCAGGCCCGCATCGCGCACCAGCCCCGGCAGGCCCACATGCGTGCCGGCCAGCACCAGCCCCGCATCGGTGCGCCACAGGCCGCTCATCAGCACCAGGGCCACCACGGCCAGCAGCAGCGCGAAGTTCACGCTGCCATCGAAGCCCAGGCGGCTGGCGCGGCCCGAGGCGTCGATGCTGGGCGTGGGATCGGGCAGGTCCGCCTCGCCGGCCTTGCGCAGCAGCCAGGTGTCGATCGCGTAGAACAGTGCCAGCAGCACGCCGACCAGGAACAGGGTCTCGGTGAAGATGTGGCGCACCGTCCAGAAGAAGTCCACGCCCTTGAGAAAGCCCAGGAACAGCGGCGGGTCGCCCAGCGGCGTCAGCGAGCCTCCGGCATTGGAGACGATGAAGATGAAGAACACCACCACATGCACCTGGTGCCTGCGGTTGTCGTTGGCGCGCAGCAGCGGCCGGATCAGCAGCATCGATGCGCCCGTGGTTCCCATGAAACTGGCCAGCACGGCGCCGATGGCCAGGATGGCCGTGTTCAGCCCCGGCGAGCCCTTGAGATTGCCGCGCACATAGATGCCGCCCGACACCGTGTACAGCGCCGTCAGCAGGATCACGAAGGGCAGGTACTCGGCCAGCAGCGCATGCACCAGGTTGGCCAGGGCCGCACCCGCACCGAACACCGCTGCAAAGGGCAGCAGGAAGGCCAGCGCCCAGGCCGCCGTCAACTTGCCGAAATGCCGGTGCCAGAAATGCGGAGCCGCCAGCGGCACCAGGGCAATCGACAGCAGCATGCCCGCAAAGGGCACGCCCCAGAGCACCGACAGCTGGCCGCCATCGATCTCGGCCGCCAGGGCCCAGGAGGGCACGCAGGCGACAAGCAGCACCAACAATCCACGCAAGGCCTTCATGGTCCCGTCTCCTCTTTGTTCTGTATTCACTGTCCCCTCCTGGCAGCGGGCCGCGCAGCGATCAAGTCTGTGCCGCGGGCGCCGCGATCTCGAACACCTGGCGCAGATAGGCCAGGTATTTCTCGTCGTCGCACATGCTCTTGCCCGGCGTGTCCGAGAGCTTGGCCACGGGCTGGCCGTTGCAGCGCGTCATCTTGATGACGATCTGCAGCGGCACATGGTCGGGCGCGTCGCCCAGGTCATTGGTCAGGTTGGTGCCGATGCCAAAGGCCAGCTGGCAGCGCCCGTGGAAGCGCTGGAACAGCTCGATGGTGCGCGGCACCGTCAGGCCGTCGCTGAAGATCAGCGTCTTGGTCAGCGGGTCGATGCGGTTGGCGCGGTAGTGGGCCAGCAGCCGCTCGCCCCACTCGAACGGGTCCCCGCTGTCATGGCGCGCGCCATCGAAGAGCTTGCAGAAGTACAGGTCGAAATCGCGCAGGAAGGCCGACATACCGTAAACGTCCGACAGCGCAATGCCAAGGTCGCCCCGGTACTCGCGCGCCCAGGACTCGAAGCCGAAGATCTGGCTGTCGCGCAGGCGCGGACCCAGCGACTGGCAGGCCTGCAGGTATTCATGGGCCAGCGTGCCCAGGGGCCGCACGCCCAGCTTCATGGCATACAGCACGTTGCTGGTACCCGCGAACTGCCCCTCGGACTCCGCGGATGCGCCGGGCCGGCCCAGGCGTGCGCACAGCACGCGCAGCACCTCTTCATGCCAGGCCCGCGAAAAGCGGCGGCGCGTGCCGTAGTCGGCAATCTTGAGCTGCTCCAGGCCCGGCTGCTGCAGCAGCGCGATCTTGGCATCCAGCCGGCGCCGGCCCTCGGGAAAATCGGGCACCGGCTGGGTGTTGCGGAAGTACACCTCGTTGACGATGGCCAGCACGGGAATCTCGAACAAGATGGTGTGCAGCCAGGGCCCGCGGATGGTGATGTCGATCTCGCCGCTGGGCAGCGCCTGCACCGTGACGCACTTCTCGTTGAGGTGGAACAGGCTCAGGAAATCGACGAAATCGCTCTTGATGAAGCGCAGCGAGCTCAGGTAGGCCAGCTCCGCATCCTGGAACCGCAGGCTGCACAGCGAGCGGATCTCGGCCCGGATCTCGTTCACATAGGGCGCAAGCTGCACTCCGGGATTGCGGCACTTGAAACGGTACTCGACCTGTGCCCCGGGAAACTGGTGCAGCACCACCTGCATCATCGTGAATTTGTACAGGTCGGTATCGAGCAGGCTGGTGATGATCATGGACAGAGCCGGGCGGTAAGCGCCCAAGCGGTCAGATGGCAGACAGCTTTCGAGTGTAGGCCATCCACACGCCGCCGCGCTGCGAGCGGGCGCCTTGCATGCGCCCCGAACGCCATCAACCGCGCAGCAACGGCTCCAGCACCCGGCGCAGCGCCTGTGGAATCTGGGCAGGCCGGCGCGTCTGCCGGTCCACATAGACATGGACGAAATGCCCGGCTGCGGCCGACAGCGGCTCACCCTGTGCAAACAGCCCCACCTCGTAGCGCACGCTGGAGCCGCCGATGCGGGCCACGCGGATGCCGGCCTCCACCTCCTGCGGAAAGGCCAGCGGGGCGAAGTAGTTGCATTGGGTCTCTATGACCAGTCCTATCGTCTCGCCCGCATGAATGTCCAGCGCGCCCTGCTCTATCAGATGGGCATTCACCGCCGTATCGAACCAGCTGTAATAGACGACGTTGTTGACGTGCCCGTAGACATCGTTGTCCGACCAGCGCGTGCTGATGCGTCGGAATGCCGCATAGGCCGAACGGGGCTGCGGCGCGGGGCGGCTCGGGGGCGATTCATTCATGGCGGCCATTGTGCCGCCGGCCGAATGCGCCCTGTCCCCGGACACTGTCGCCATCACGACGCGCACTGCGGCCAATCACTCGCCAGGTGAGTAAGCATGCAAACTGAAAAATGTCGTCAAACCGACATAAAACCAATTCAAAATCAAAGACTTACAAAAAACCCACAGCTTTCCGGATTTTTTTGCTGCACCGCAGCATCAGGTACTTGATTCCTTTTTTGCAATCCCTACAATAAGACCCATGCTGCACTGCAACATGACACTCAGTCAGGTCAGCGCAGGCAATTCCCCGTAACCCGAGACCCCTGTGGTCCGTTTTTCTGGAGACTGACATGAGCTTGACCCCTGACCAAATCCTGAGCGCACAAAAGGCCAACCTGGAAACCCTGTTCGGCCTGACGAGCAAGGCCTTCGAAGGCGTTGAAAAGCTGGTGGAACTGAATGTGACCGCCTCGCGCGCCGCACTGACCGAAGCCGCCCAGCACACCCAGGCTGTCCTGAGCGTCAAGGACGCACAGGAACTGCTGTCGCTGCAGGCCAACCTGTTCCAGCCCCTGGCTGAAAAGACCGCTGCCTACAGCCGTCACCTGTACGACATCGCCAGCGGCACCGGCGCCGAACTGGCCAAGACCTTCGAAAGCCAGGCTTCCGACCTGCAAAAGAACTTCAGCGCCCTGGTGGACACCACGGCCAAGAACGCACCCGCCGGTTCCGAAACCGCCGTTGCCGTGATGAAGAGCGCCGTGTCGGCTGCCAACAATGCCTTCGAGTCGGTGCAAAAGGCCGTCAAGCAGGCTTCGGACCTGGCGGAAGCCAACTTCACGGCCGTGACCAACACCGCCAACGAAGCCGTCCAGTCGGCCCAGACCCGCAAGCGTTGATCACGCTGTCTTACAACGAGGCTGCGTGCAAGAATCAGTGATTACCCGCATAATTGCACGCATCCCGGGTCGAAAGACCTGACCAGTTGTCTCCTTGGATCCTCTTGAAACCCCCGTTTCTGGATCCTTTCAAACCCAGTCTTTGGACTGGGTTTTTTTTCGTGCGCTTTTTCGCGCGCCATGGCTCGCGGCCCACCAGGGACCACCGCGCACAAGCCCTTAGACGGGCCCCACCCTTTATTAAGAACAATTCGCGTTTGACCTATCATCGCGCTTTGCCAACAAAGAGAGGCCTGTCTTCATGTCGAAATCCCTGAAAGCCCTGTTTGCCGCTTGCGCCCTGGTGGCTGCCGGCACAGCCATTGCCGACTCCCAGGTCGTCAACCTCTACTCCGCGCGCCACTACTCCACGGACGAGGAGCTGTACAACGGCTTCACCAAGGCCACCGGCATCAAGATCAACCGCGTGGACGGCGACGACGCCGGCATCATTGCGCGCCTGAAGGCCGAAGGCCAGGCCTCGCCGGCCGACGTGATCCTGCTGGTCGATGCCGCACGCCTGTACCGCGGCGAGGTCGATGGCCTGTTCCAGCCCATCCACTCCAAGCTGCTGGAAGACGCCATCCCCTCCAACCTGCGCGCCCAGCCCACGGCCGATGGCATCAGCTGGTTCGGCCTGTCCACACGTGCCCGCGTCATCGTCTACAACAAGGCCAAGGTCCAGCCCGCCGACGTGCAGAACTACGAATCGCTGGCCGACCCCAAGTTCAAGGGCCAGCTGTGCATCCGCTCGGGCTCGCACCCCTACAACCTGAGCCTGTTCGGCACCGTGGTCGAGCACATGGGCGACCAAAAGGCCGAAGGCTGGATCCAGGGCATGAAGGCCAACCTGGCCCGCCCGCCCAAGGGTGGCGACACCGACCAGATCAAGGCCGTGGCCTCGGGCGAATGCACCATCGGCGTGACCAACAGCTACTACCTGGCGCGCATGATGCGTTCGGGCAAGCCTGAGGACCAGGCCGTGGTCGGCAAGATCGGCGTGGTCTTCCCCAACCAGTCCAGCTGGGGCACGCACCTGAACATCGCGGGCGGCGCCGTGGCACGCCACGCCAAGAACAAGGACAACGCCGTCAAGTTCCTGGAGTACCTGGCCAGCCCCGCCGCCCAGAACTACTTTGCCAACGGCAACAACGAGTGGCCCGCAGCCAAGGGCGTGGAACTGGACAACCCCGCACTCAAGGAAATGACCGGCGGCAAGCCCTTCAAGAGCGAGACCATCCCGATCACGGCCGTGGGCAAGAACATGACCAAGGTCCAGCAAATGCTGGACCGCGCCGGGTTCCAGTAACCCCCATCGCGCCCATCACCAGCCCGGCACTGCCGGGCTTTTTCTTGGGCGCGACATGGCTGCGGCCGGGGCTGCATGCATAATTTGAGAGTTACGTTTACGTCAACGTCAGATAACCAAGGAGACATTCCATGCAGATCAAGGACCGGGTATTCATCGTCACGGGCGGCGCCTCCGGGCTGGGCGAAGGCACGGCGCGCATGCTGGCGGCCGAGGGCGGCAAGGTGGTGATTGCCGACATGCAGGCGGACAAGGGCGAGGCCGTGGCGCGCGAGATCGGTGGCGTCTTCGTCAAATGCGATGTGAGCCAGGAGGCCGATGGCCAGGCCGTGGTGGACAAGGCCGTGAGCCTGGGCAAGCTGGCAGGCCTGGTCAACTGCGCAGGCATTGCGCCCGCCGAGAAGACCGTGGGCAAGAACGGCGCGCACAACCTGGCGCTGTTCTCCAAGACCATCACGGTCAACCTGATCGGCAGCTTCAACATGATCCGCCTGGCCGCCACCGCCATGTCGGCCAACGAGCCCGAGAGCACGGGCGAGCGCGGCGTGCTGATCTCCACGGCCAGCGTGGCGGCCTACGACGGCCAGATCGGCCAGGCGGCCTATGCGGCGTCCAAGGGCGGCGTGGTCGGCATGACGCTGCCCATTGCGCGTGATCTGGCGCGCAACGGCATCCGCAACATGACGATTGCCCCCGGCATCTTCGGCACGCCCATGCTGTTCGGCATGCCGCAGGAAGTGCAGGACGCGTTGGCCGCCGGCGTGCCCTTCCCCAGCCGCCTGGGCACGCCCCAGGACTATGCCAAGCTGGTGCGCCACATTCTGGACAACGACATGCTCAATGGCGAGGTGATCCGGCTGGATGGGGCCATTCGTCTGGCGCCGAAGTAAGCACCCCCTGAGCGGCTGCGCCGCTTCCCCCTCTCTTTCTCGCTTCGCGAGGGAGGGGGACGACACCCTCGCGGCGGGGCGGCCCTTGCTCGGTGTCCCTCGCTTTGGGCCGTGCCGGTTTTTGAGATACGCGCGTTGTCACACCGTGGTGTCTGCAGGCGTGTCTGCAGGCGCTCTGGCCATCATCTCCAGCCCCTTGCGCAATGCAGGGAACAGGCTGTGCTGGAAGTTGTTCCAGCGCAGTTCGAGGATGGTGTCTTCGGGATCGATGTCGGTGCCCAGCACGTCGGCGATGACTTCGCCGGAGTCGATGCCGTTGTCCACGTAGTGAAAGGATGCGCCGGTCTTGAACAGGGGCGGGACCGGGCGCTGTTCCATGGTCTTCCAGTCCACGATCTTGTAGCCCTGCGCGCCATGCAGCGCGTCCAGCGTGGCACAGGCCCCCCGGCGTTCATAGGGTGATTCCAGCCGCGTGATGCCGGGGTGGATGTTGGCGATCCTGCGGTGGAACAGGGCCCCGGGCCGCACTAGCCGGTCCAGGATGACGAGCAGGCCGTCCAGCACCACCCGCTCGGCACCCAGCTGCACCAGCCGGTCCTGCAGTTGTGCCTCGAACATCTGCTTGCCCGCGGCGCGCTGCGGATCGTTCAGCGGCAGGCGCCGGTAGGAGGACGGCACGGCCATGAGCAGGTCATTGACCCTGCGCCCCTGGATGCGCAGGTCCGGCGGATAGAACCAGCGACCGCCTGGCTGGTAGTGAAATCCGTAGTCGCCGATTTTTTCGCGGTCGCGCGGCGAGGCCTCGTCGTCGTCGTGGATCACGGCCTCCAGGCTGTAGATATCGCCCAGCGGGCTGGTGTCCAGCAACTCGCCCAGGTATTCGAGCGGCGACTTCATGTAGCGCGTTGTGCCCTTGTAGGCGATGTGCTGGCCGGCCTGGTCGGCGGCGGCGTTTCTCAGGGACCAGATGTAGACGAGTTTTGTCTTTGCCATGTTCGTGGATTCAGCAGGAATTCAGATGTCGGCCAGCGCGCCTTGACTGGCGGGACTGGCCGATGCAGCCGCCACCGGCTGCGCCCCTTCTTGCGGCAGGACCATGCGGCCCGCCTCCATGCGCACGATGCGGTCGGCCAGGTGGAAGTAGCGATCGTCATGGGAGATGACCACCAGCAGGTGGCCCCTGGCGCGCAGCTCGGGCAGCAGCTCGGTGTAGAACAGGTGGCGGAAGCTCGGGTCCTGGTCGGCCGCCCATTCGTCGAAGACCAGCACGGGCCGGCCCTCCAGATAGGCGTGGACCAGGGCCAGTCGCTTGCGCTGGCCGGTGGACAGGTCGATGGTGCTGAAGCTGCCGTTGCGCACGCTGACCTTGTGGGCGATCTCCAGCCGCTGCAGGTAGGGCAGCGCGGCCTCGGGCAGCGCGGCGGCCTGGCCCTCTTCGCCGCCGGCCACCAGGTCCTCGAACAGGTAGAAGTCCGAGAACACCGTGGTGAACAGCTGGCGGTAGTCGTCGCGCGCCAGGGCCGTGACCGGCTGGCCGTCATGCAGGATCTCGCCCTGCTGGGGCGCGTACAGGCCCAGCAGCAGCTTGATCAGCGTGGTCTTGCCCGAGCCGTTGTCGCCCACCACAAAGACCAGTTCGCCCTTGCCCAGCTTCAGGTCGATGGGGCCGATCTCGAAGGCCTTGCCGCCTTCGGGCGCATCGAAGGCATAGCGCACGCCCCGCAGCTCTAGGCCGTGGTCCAGGCGGACCTCGCCGGGCGGGCTGTCCAGGTGCAGGTGCGGCTCGGGGCTGGCAAAGCGTGCCGACAGGTCGGCAATGCGCTGCAGCGCCACCTTGGCACGGCCCAGGTTGGGCAGCGCGCCCGCGATCTGGTCCATGGGGCCCTTGAGGAACAGCAGCACCAGCACGAAGCCGCTGAGCACCACGGGCTCGGTGGTGCGCAGCGCGGCCCAGCCCAGGATGAGGGCGATCAACAGAAAGAACAGCGCCGAACCGAAGGCCGTGGCCAATACATAGGTATTGATGGCGCGGCTGTTGATGCGGCGGATGGCATCCACGGTGGAGCCAATCTGCCCGTCGAAGATGCGGCCCCGGCGCGCGCGGTGCATGCGCAGCTCCTTGGCGCCTTCGCTGATTGCGCGGTAGGCCTTGTGCAGCACTTCCTCGTGATCGCGCGCCTTCCAGAACCCCGCCACGCCGCGTGACTGCGCCAGCGCCTGCAGGCTCACGCCCAGCACCAGCGCCACCACCAGCATGGCAAACAGCGGCGGCGACAGCAGGGCCAGGTAGGCCAGGCAGCCCAGCGCAATGGCCAGGGCAATCACGTTGGAGGCCAGCACGAAGGCCACGTCGCTGATCATGTCCACGTCCTGCGTGAGCACGGGCATGAGGCGGTGCGTGCGGTAGCGCTCCAGCGCGTCGATGGGCGCGGCCAGGATCTTGCCGGCCAGTTCCTTGCGCAGCTGCGCCACCAGACGCTGCCCCACGAAATTGCCCGACATGTCGGACGTGGCCCGGCACACCAGCACGGTGGCGCACAGGGCGATGAAGGTCAGCAGCAGCCCGCCCGCCAGCCCACCGGGGCGGTTGAGTACCTGGTTGATGGTCGCCAGCAGCACCACCGTGGCCCCACCCGCGCAAATTCCCGTGACCACGGACAGCGCCATCCACGGCAGGAAGGGCCTGAGCAGGCGCAGTACCTCGGAGGGCGGTCGGCTGGCGTTTTCCATAAGGGATTCCTCTGGCGCCCGTGGGCGCATGACCTTGCAATGCCGGCGCGGCCCGGCGTTTCCTGGAGCGCGGCGCACGGCGAGCACTCCCTACTCCCTGCAAGACGTGCGTGCGCCAAAAATGTTCACCGCCCAGGCGATGAACAAATTCCGCCGGCCTGCGTCATCACGAAGAAGGGGCAGCGCGGGCGCCCTGCCCTGCACCGGCCCGCTTTGCTTTGTCTGCCGCACACCCGAAGGACGCCATGGCTCTCCACCCCGACCTGCAAGCATTTCTTGAACTCGCCAACGCCCAGGCATCCAGCCGCCCGCGCATGAGCCAGATGACGGCAGCGCAGGCGCGCGCCGCCTACGACAACGCCACGCTGGCGCTGGACCTGCCGGGCGACGATCTGCCCGCCGAGGACCTGGATCTGCCCACGCGCGACGGCGCGCGTATCCGTGCCCGGCTCTACCGCGCAGCCCCTGCACACACAGCCGCGCCCTGCCTGCTGTTTTTTCACGGCGGCGGCTACGTGCTGGGCGGGCTCGACTCGCATGACAGCCTGTGCCGCAGCCTGGCGCTGGGCACGCCCTGCAATGTGCTGGCCATCGACTACCGGCTGGCGCCAGAGCACCGCTTTCCCACAGCCTTCCTCGACGCAGAGGACGCCCTGGCCTGGCTGCTGGAGCACGGCGGCCGCCATGGCCTGGACGCGCAGCGCCTGGCCATTGGCGGCGACAGCGTCGGGGGCACGCTGGCCACGGCCCTGTGCATCGCCGCGCGCGACGCGGGCATGCCCCAGCCCTTGCTGCAGTTGCTGCTCTACCCCTGCACGGCAGCGCAGCAGGACAGCGACTCGCATGCGCGCCTGGCCACCGGCCATCTGCTGGAAGGTGACACCCTGGCCTGGATGTTCGGCCAATACCTGCGCAGCGATGCGGACCGGCAGGACTGGCGCTTTGCCCCCCTTCAGGCATCCGACCTGGGCCGGCTGGCCCCCACGCTGATGGTGCTGGCCGAGTACGACCCGCTGATCGACGAAGGAAAGCGCTATGCCGAGCGGCTGCAGGCCGCCGGCGTGGCCGTGGACCTGCAGATCTACGCCGGCATGGTCCATGACTTTGCGCGGCTGGGCGCCCTCACCGAAGAGACCGAGGTGCTGCGCGACCGGCTCTGTAAGGCACTGGCCCATGCCTTCCAGGCGGCCCGCAGCCCGGCCCTGGCATGAACATTTGCCGCGCCTGCGCGTCATCCCGGTCATGAGGCTGCCTTGTGTCCCTTGCGTCCCTTGTGTCCCTTGTGTCCCTTGTGCCCTTGCCCGAGCCCCGACCCGTGTCCCGCACGCGGGGCACTCCATCTGAAAGAGTCCACGTGCGTCCAGTCGAAGCCACCGCTACACCGTCACCAGACGCCTCCGGCGCCAGCTACCTTGCCCATGCAGGCGCCGAGACGATCAGCGTCTTCGGCGATGGACAGCGGCTGCGCCTGGAGCGTTCGGGGTCCGTGGATGCCGGCAGGCCCGGCAAGCCCAGTCTCTGGAACCTGTCGCCCACGGCCGCACCAGGCCTGATGCAGCTGCAATGGCTGGGCCCCTGCTCGGGCATGCCCGAAGCGGATGAACTGCTGGCCGCGCTGCAGGCAGGCTTTGGCCTGCATCCCGATACGCAAGCCATCGAGCTGTCCCTGCCCCGGCTGCCGCCCGGCCTGCGCGACAGCATTGCCACAGTGCAGCCGGGCCAGGGACAGCTGGATGGCTTGCGTATCGGGATGCAGGCCAAAGCCTGCGTGG